>CANRFX010000010.1 GCA_947629995.1 uncultured Clostridia bacterium
TTAAATCAGATATTACACCAAATATGAAGAATAAGTGTATTAACATGATTCAAAATGATGAAATAGAGAGTATCCCAATAGTTTTATTAGAAAACATTTCATTAGTATCTATAAATAATAACTTAAAAGATAATATAAGTGAAGAAATTCTATTAAAAATTATTATGAATATACAAAATATAGAATCAAAGATAAAATTAATAAACTTAAATTTTAGTAAAGTAAGTAGGGATAATATAAATATATTACTAAAAAGTTTAGGAGAAGATTATTATAAAATAATTGTTAACAGAACAAGACCAAATTTAAAATATAATGAATCTAATATATTACTATTAGAAAACATCAAAGGTTTAGGATATAAAATTAAATATGAAACTAATGAACAAACTATAAAATTAAAAAATACAATTAGATAGTAATTATTATATAAAACTTTAATTTAAAATATTGACTTAAATACATATCATTGCTAAAAAAAGTCTTTTATGATAAAATACTATAAAATAATTATAATTAAGTGAGGAAAACTATGGAAGAGTTAATGAAAGAAATAAAACAATTTAATGAAGAAAGAGACTGGGATAAGTTTCACTCACCAGAAAATTTAGCTAAATCAATATCAATTGAAGCTGGAGAACTGTTGGAATGTTTCCAATGGGATAGTGAAAATTATAATAAAGATGAAGTTTTTGAAGAACTTGCAGATGTATTTACATACTGTATTCAAATGGCTATGAAGTTAAATGTTGATCCTAAAGAAATTATATTAAATAAGTTAGAGAAAACAAAGAAGAAATATCCAGTAGAAAAAGCAAAAGGGATAAGTACAAAATATAATAAACTGTAGAAGAATAATATGAAAATAATCACTGCAATAATAGGTATAGTGGTGATAGTAATAATGGTATGTTTGACAAATTTCTTTTCAAAGAAAAATGAATTGAAATATGCTGAGAAAAAGATAAAAAAATATTATTTTTTATATATAGATTGTATGAGTGATAATGCAAACTATAGTAATGAAGAATCAATATTAAATGAAGATAAAGCATTCAATCTACTTATTATTACTGCTAGTGTGGATGTATTAAGAAAATTGTATAAATTTCAAGATGTTAGAATAAAGCAATTAAAATATAATAATGTAGAAAAATATGAACAATTATTTCAAGATTTAATTATAGAAATGAGAGAAGATTTATATGGAAAAGAAGAAAAATATTTTTTAAATTATATTTATTAGGCATATATATAAAGAAGTAATAATATTGGGGGCAATTATTATGGTTAATATTGAAACATATAAATTCAATACAAATGTAGTAGAAAAATTAGCGAATACCAAGTTTGTAAATAAATGGCCAGTTGTATATATAATTAATAATGAAAAAGAAGCTTATATAGGAGAGACAGTAAATGTATACATAAGAGCTAGCCAGCATTTAGATAATCCTAAAAGACAGATATTAAGTTTAATAAACATTATAAGCAGTGAAAAGTTTAATAAGTCAGTTATTTTAGATTTAGAAGCTTTTTTAATAAAGTATATGGCCGCCGATAATAAATTTAAATTACAAAATGGAAATGGAGGACTACAAAGTCATAATTATTATCAAAAAGAATTATATGAAAGTAAATTTAAAGATATATGGAATAAATTAAAGGAAAAAGGAATAGTACAAAATGATTTATTGATTATCGAAAATTCTGATTTGTTTAAATATTCACCATATAAATCTTTAACAAATGACCAATATCAAATTGTTACAGATATCCTAAAAACATTAGCTGAAGATGTTAAGAAACACAAACAGTCTACTTTTATTGTTAATGGTGGAGCCGGTACAGGAAAGACAATATTAGGTGTTTATCTAGTAAAATTACTAGTGGAAATAAAAGAAAATAATATAAGTATCGAAGATGAAATTGTGGATGATACTATACAAGATATACTAAGAATTAGTAATTCAATAGAAAAGTTAAATATTGGACTTGTTATTCCGATGGAAAATTTAAGAAAAACCTTAAAGAAAGTTTTTAAAAATGTTAGTGGATTAAATCCTAATATGGTTCTTAGTCCAAATGATGTTGCTAAAAGTAATAAAAAATTCGATTTATTAATTGTTGATGAGGCACATAGATTAAGAAAAAGAAAGAATTTAACACAATATGGTTCATTTGATCAAAATAACAAGAAATTTAATTTAGGCAGAGAAGGTACAGAACTTGATTGGATAAGATTACAAAGTCAATACCAAATCTTATTATATGATGAAGAACAAAGTATTAAACCAACAGATATAAATAAAGAGGAATTTATAAAAATAAAACAAGAAAAGAACACTCATAACTATAAATTAAAAACACAATTAAGGTGTTTATTAGGAGGAGATACATATATAAACTATATAAAAGAAATTTTTAGTAATAATCCACCAAAAAGAAAAATTAATTTTAATAAATATGAATTTAAATTATTTGATAATGTAGATGAAATGATAAACAATATAAAAAATAAGAATGATATATATGGGCTCTGTAGAAATGTTGCAGGATATGCATGGAAATGGAATAGTAAAGGTAAAAAATTACCAATGCATGTAACTAAAAAAGAAGTCCAAAAGATGAAGGAAAAAAATGTATTTGATATTGAAATTGATGGTTACAAATATATATGGAACAGTCAACCTACAGATTGGATTAATTCTAAAAATTCAATAAATGAAATTGGAAGCATTCATACAACACAAGGATTTGATTTAAATTATACAGGGTTAATTATAGGAAATGAATTAAAATATGATGATGTAAATCATAAATTTATAGTAGATAGAAATAATTATTATGATACAAAGGGAAAAGCAGATACATCAGATGAAGAACTTTTAGAGTATATATTACATATATATCAAACTATGTGTACAAGAGGAATGAGAGGAACTTATTTATATGCGAGTGATGAAAAGTTGAGAGAATATTTAAGTAAGTACATAGATAAATATTCACCAGATGATAGAGGAATTACATATCCAATTGATGAAGGTGAAGAAAAGTATATGATGATTGCTGAAGAAGGAGAAGAGTATAAGTACGAATAAGAAAGGAATGACTTAATGAAATTTTATTAAAAATTACTATTTTAGAAATACATATGATAAAATAATAGTGTATATATGAAAGGAGAAAAAATGAAATATAAAACAAATAAAATAGCAAAATTTATCTTTAGATTGGATTTTGCCAGTGAAATTGAAGAATTAAAAAGTAATATGCCAAATAATATTGCTGAAAAAATAAAAATCTCATTTCCAATTTTTAATCAAAGAAATCTAACAGAGACATCTGTTACAGTAAAAGAAAATGAATTATCAAAAGAGGACAAACAAATAATAGAGTGGAGTTATACTGATAAGGAAGAAAAAAATAAAATAATAATATCATCAAGATACATAATTTTTGATTCTATATTATATATGTCGTTTGATGATGTGAATCAAAAATTTACAGAAGTTATAGAAGAAATATTAAAATTAAACAATGTACAAATATGTAGAACAGGCATAAGATATGTAAATATATTTAAACCTTCTGAATTTAATATAAAAAATAATTTAGATTGGAAAGAACTTTTTAAATCAGAGTTATTTAAATACGAAATATTTGGAGATTTACAATATTCAATTGCTCAAACGATTGATACAATTGATATATATAAAGGAAATTATATGATAAAGTTAAAAACAGGATTCAAGAACAATCAATATCCTATAGTAAAAGATCTATATGATTTTGTAATAGATTGTGATGGATATTCTATGTCTGTTATAACAAATATATCAGAATTAAAAGAAACAATAGAAGATATACATTCAAATATTGAAACAGTATTTGAGTCTTGTATAAAAGAAAAAATGAGGGAAAAATTGAATGGATGAGAATAACATTTTTAACGAGAGTAAAGGAACAGAGATAAAAGAAAATATATACAAAGGAAAAAATAAAAAAGCTTATAATGATAGTATAGATTATCAAAATGATTCATTTAAAGATAATCAACAGCCATATAGAGAAAAATTAAAAATTTCAAAAAAACATATAGAAATTATAGGGTGAAAATAAATGATAACAGAGAATAATAAATATAATAGTAGAATTTCACAAGGAGATATATATAGAAATGTTTGGTGCTTTGAAAACATATCAGAAGATGCAGAAAGTTTATACATAAATAGGGTAAAGTTTCCTTATGTTGTAGTTTTAACACAAGATTGTGATATACAGCAGCACGAAGAATATGTCAATTGTAAATCAGGTCAACTTTTTTCTGTATTGGTTGCTCCAATGTATAATGTAGCACAATTTATGGAAGGGAGACATTTAGAAAATTTAAAATTATCAGCAACATCATATCTAAGTAATAAAGGAACATTGCTGAAGGAAACTGGTCAAAAAATAAATTCAGTAGGAATGAGTATAGTAAGCAATGACATTGCTAGATTCCACTATATACCAATAGATGATAAGAAATTAGAAATTCCACCTTGTGTTGTTGATTTCAAAAATTATTTTTCTGTTGGAATTAAATTTTTGAAAGAAGATAAAAAAGATGATTTTATATGCAGATTAAAACCATTATACAGAGAATTACTGACACAAAGATTTTCTAATTTTTTATCAAGAATAGGATTACCTAATTCAATATCTGCAGAAGAAGAAAATATAGTATTGTTAAATAAATTATTAGAAAAGAATTTATTTACTAAGGAAGAATATGATAAAAAAAGAGAAGAGATTTTAAATAAATAGATTAAATATAGTTAAAAGGCGAGAATTAATTTCGCCTCTTTGATATTTAAAAGTACAATTTTATATTTTAAAGTGCAAAATTTGCACTTTAAAACGAAACATTATTGTCATAACAGCCCATAATCAACTGAACTCCATCACAAAATCCATTCCTATAATACTTCTCATTCCAATAATCAATATAATTCATAAAATTCTCATCAAGAAAACTAAGTTGTTTTTCAACATATTTTCTATCCTTTTTAGGAACACGTTTTAAAATTCTTTCAGAAATCTCATCAAAATAAATATGATGTTTTCTATCCTCATCACAAGTCAAAGAACATAAATCTTCTTCTCTAAAATTTAACCAATCTTTTAAAATATCATTATTAACTTCTCTTAAATTATTCATTGTTAAAACCTCCATTTTTATAAATTTCAAAATTTAACACATCAAAACAGAAGAAAACTTGCAAATACAAACTTAAAGATATATTGAAATTTCATATATTTGATGCATTAAAAAATTGGGGACAAATTGGGGACAATTATTGCAAAAAATGACCTAATTTAACCAAATTCATAATTGCACCAATTTGCTCTAACCTTATTAAAACTAATAAAAACTCAAGTTAACAAAATTTCTCAAAATCACTTATCAAGTGCTCATAACCCGAAGGTCTCAGGTTCAAATCCTGACTCCGCAGCCCAGCCCAAACAATTCGTAGATTTTTACTTAAAGGGATATCACTTTAAAAGTAATTTTAATATAGAGATTTTACTAAAAAAAGTAAGATCTTTTTTTATATGTTTATATACGCTTATTTAACATTTTATACCAGTTATATCAAATAAATAAATTTATATTGAGTTAGTATATTAAAAATTATATAATAAATATAAGGAGATGGAATCATGAAAATAAATATAAATGTAGAATATATGCAAGAAATTGATGAAAATCAAATTTATATGAATATAAAAGCGAACAGATCTACTGAAATATTAGATAAATTAATTAAAAATATACAGGATTTATCAAAAAATACAGATACAATAGTTGCAGAAATAGATAATAACATTTATATATTAGACACAGGTGACATAGTTAAATTCTATTCTGAAAATCAATATACATATTGTGTTTATCACGACCAAATATATAAAGTTAAGAAAAAACTGTATGAATTAGAAGAACTATTAAGAAAAGAAAATTTTATAAGAATATCTAAATCATGCATTATCAATATAAGGCAGGTAGAATGTTTTGACATGAAAAACATAGGTAGCATTATTGTTAAATTTAAGAACAAAGATGTGGAATATGTATCAAAGAGGAAAATAAGTGAAGTAATAAAATTTTTAAAAGAAAGGTGGGATTAATATGATAAAAAATATTTTAAAGAGTATATTAAAATATACAATAATAATATATGCCCTTCTAACTATGTTTTATATCATATTCAATTACTTTCAGTACAACGAAGCACTAAAAAATACATCTCACATTACAAATACTAACACAATGCATGAAGAAACGATAAGTTTACAAGAAGGGGAAAGCATAGAAAATTGGCTATTAAGAAGATATTATGTGGGTAAAATGAGTATAATAACTGAAAATATTTCTATATTTGCAGTATCAGTATTTATGGCTTGTATAATAGCAGGAATAAAAAATGCAAAAGAATCAAGCATTATAAGATATATATTAGCATTTATAGCAGGAAATATTATATTTGTAATTTGTACAGTATTACTACTATATTTTATGCAATATATAGATTTCTCTAAAAATTTCTTTGATGTTTATAGAGAAAATTTTAAAATTACAATATTGCCATATAGCATATTATTTCTAATAATTGTTATAATAAAAAGATATATATATAAGTTAAGTGTTGAAAAAATAAATGATATGCTAAAAAAGAAAAATTAAACTAATTTTATATAATTTTGATTAACAAGCAAGTGAATTTACAACCACTTGCTTTTTGCTATATTTATTATAACTACTTCAAATTATGTAGGATTTTAGTGAAGATAACGCCAGAGTTATTGCAGATGTAATAATATCAAATTCATAAAATAAATATGGTAAATATTACAAAAAAAAGACATTTTGGTAATATTTGTAATAATAATTTACTTCTTTTTTTTAGTATGTTAGTATATAAACATACATACTAAAGAAATGAGGTGATGATTTATTTGAACTCAAGTAATAAGAGTGAATATGGACAAATACTTACGAGACTTATAAAAGAAAAAAATATGACACAAGAAGTTTTTTATAAAAAATTAGGAATAACAAAACCATATTTCTACGAAATAATTAGTGGAAAGATAAATCCACCTCCACCAGATACACAAATGAAAATATTAAAAATACTAAATCCTATAGATAAAGATAAAGAAATAATGATGGATATTGCAGCAAGAGAAAGAAAAGAATTACCAGCAGATGTATTGATTTATTTAGAAAAAAAATCAAACGGACTAAAAAAGATAAGAGATGATTCAGAATATAAAAATTTTTTAAAAGAAATAGTAAATAAAGGAGAATGATAATTATGATTAGAGCAGATATTATATCTACAATTGGAAGAAGCTATTTAGTTAGTAATATAGAAAATGGAGAATTTAGTTATGTACAAGCATTAAGAAGTGTTGGCAAAAATATTAGAGATTTTCAGTATAATACTAATAGTACTCATCATCAAAATATCGATATTAGATTTGAAAATGATAGGTTAGTTGTTTTAGTGGAATGTAAAAATAAATTTTCAAGATGGGATAAAGGAGAGATACAAAGACAATTACAGGAATATGTTAGATATGAAAAAGAATATACTGAAAAAAGAATTGTTGCAATTTTAGCTGAAACAGAAGGTGATGAAGTTTGGACTTGGTATGGAGGGTCAGTAATTATAGATGATCAACATAGAAAGTTACAAGAGAGAACAATAAAGAGTTTTGAAGAATATGAAAATTTATGCTTTGGAAAAATAAATAATAAAATAAAAATAGTAGATTCAATAAAGCAATTAAACGAATTACTACACTCTAATAATATTAATGAGAGATTAAGAAGTCAATTTGTTGGGACATGTTTATTGGCAATAAAAAATGGCTTGCAATATAAAAATATTAATGAATCAATTGATAGAGAAAATGGGCAAAGATTAACTAAAGTGCAAGTAATAATTAAAGGAATAGCAGATATTTTAAGTGGCTTATTAGCAAGAGACTTTGAAGAAGATGATAATAGTGAGTCAAGATTAAATAAAGCAGAAAAAATTTCAGCTTTAAATAGAAGAGTACTAGAAGATCAAGACGTTCAAAATTTAAATTACGAAGATTTTAAACAAATATTAGGATTTATAGATGAAAATATTATACCATATATTGATGATAGCAGCACAGCAGGACAAGATTTACTAAATTTATTTTTTACAACATTTAATAAATATGTTGGAAAATCAGATAAAAATCAAGCGTTTACACCAGATCATATATGCGATTTCATGTCAAAAGCAGTTGGTGTAAATAAAAATTCTATTGTATTGGATCCATGCTGTGGAAGTGGAGCTTTTTTAGTGAGAGCTATGACTGATGCTATGGATGATTGTGATAATGAAAGTCAAAGAACAAATGTAAAAAGACATCAAATATATGGAATTGAATATGAAGATGGTGCATTTGGGCTATCTTCAACAAATATGTTAATACATGGAGATGGAAATAGTAATGTAGTAAAAGATTCTATGTTTGACAGAAAAGAATGGATTCAAGATAAAAATATTAATATTGTACTTATGAATCCTCCTTATAATGCAACTAAAAATCAAAGTAACCCTGAATTTGCCAGAACTTGGTCTTCATCAACAAAAGAAGATCCATCAAAAGGTTTCCATTATGTTGAATGGATTGCAAGACATGTTTCTAGTAACTGTAAAATGGCAGTATTATTACCAATGCAATGTGCAATTGGAAATGGAACAGTTATTAAAGAGTTTAAAAAGAAAATGTTAGATAATTATACATTAGATGCTGTATTTTCATTGCCAAATGAAATGTTTTATCCAGGAGCTTCTGCAACAGCATGCTGTATGATTTTTGATTTATCACAAAGACACGAAAGAACAAATAGGGATACATTTTTTGGCTATTTTAAAGATGATAAATTTATTAAAAGAAAAGGTACTGGACGAATAGAGAAAACAGATAATAAAGGAAAGAGTTTATGGGCTGAAACAGAAGAAAAATGGTTATATCTATATAAAAATAGAATAGCAGAACCAGGATTGTCAGTAACTCATAAAGTAGATGAAAATGATGAATGGTTAGCAGAAGCATATATGGAAACTGATTATAATGATTTAAGTGAAAGTGATTTTCAAAATTCAATAAATAACTATCTTGCTTATCTAATTAAGAAAGGAGATATATATGAAAAATAACAATCCTACATTTAAAATAATTAGATTTGGAGAATTAATAGAGCCAGAAAACATATATAAATCTTATGCTTATACTAAAGAAGAATTAGAATTATTAGATTACAATGAAGAAAATACAATTCCTTTTGTATCAAGGACGGAACTTAATAATTGCGTTGATGGTTTTGCAATTAATAATGGATTAGAAAAAATAGAAGAAGGAAATGCAATTGTTGTAGGAGATACGACAGCTACAGTTGCATATCAAAAAGAAAAATTTATAACAGGAGATCATATTGTTGTAATAAGAGCTGATTGGTTAAATGAATATACTGGATTATATATAGTTACATTGTTAAATAAAGAGAAATTTAGATATTCATATGGAAGAGCATTCTTAAAGGATACAATATATAATACAAAATTAAAGATACCATTTAATAGTGATGATAAACCAGATTTTAAATATATGGAAGAATTTATAAAAAAATTAAAGAGTAAAAAAATGACAACAAAAAATAAAAATTCTAAAAAAATAATATTAAATCCAGACGAATGGAAAGAATATAGTATTCCTACATTATTTAATGTTAATGCTGGAGTATATCATTATAAAACAGAATACGATAGTGGAATAACGCCATATATTAGCGCTACAAATAAAAATAATGGAGTATCAGAATATATAGATTTAGATCCAGATTTTACAGGTAATATAATTACTACAGAAAAAATTAATTGTATGGCATTTTATCAAAAAGATAATTTTTGTGCTACAAGTGATGTAAATATATTGAATCCAAAATTTGAAATTAATATATATGTTGCTTTATTTATATCTAGTGTAATTAATTATAATGAAAATTATAGATGGAATTATGGTAGACAATGTAGGGTTAATGATACTAAAACAATAAAATTAAAATTACCATCTAAATATAATCCTAATCTTGAATATGCTAATGAAGATGGATATGTTCCAGATTTTGAATATATGGAAAAATATATAAAATCTTTACCATATGGGGATAGGATTTAAGGAAGTATAAAATGTCAAAATTAAATGTTGATCAAAAAAATATATGAGCATTATTAGAAGATAAAAAATCAGATTTTATTATTATAGAAAATAAATATAAAAGGCGAGATTAATTCTCGCCTTTTAAGTACAAATCTGTAAAAAACAAAAATTACAAAAATTTCCAAAAAAACTATTGACAAAAAATGGAAATGGAGTTATAATGAAATTAGTTTAAGTCAAAAAACCTAAAAACAGGTATCAAAATTCTACAATTTAATCAATTATTAAAATCACTTTTCAAAACTAAAAATCTTAGAAGAATCCAGCAATAAAAATTAAAAAAAAATTATAGTTAAAAATCAAAATTTTTAAATCTTATATAGTTTAAATATCTGAGATCATAGTTAAATTATAATCAAAATTCAATGAATTAAATTCTTTATCTAAAAAATTTACCAATCCCCACTAATAAATTAAAATTTATAAATCACAATTATTCCGTTCAAAATTTTGTCCCCTAGAATTATGGTCTCAGATATTTAAGCTATATAAGTAGAAAGGAAAAAATGTTAGCAATCACAAAAAGCATGGCATTACAAGGGTTAGATGGATATTTAGTATCAATTCAAGTAGATATTTCAAATGGAATTCCAGATTTTCAAATAGTAGGTTTACCAGACACAAGTGTAAAAGAAGCAAAAGAGAGAGTAAAAACAGCAATTAAAAATTGTAATATAGAATTTTTAAGTAGGAAAATAATCGTAAATTTATCTCCAGCCAATACAAGAAAAGAAGGTTCAAAATTTGACTTACCAATTGCAATTGGAATTTTAATAGCAAATAAAAACATAAGAAATCCTAACTTAGAAAAAATATTAAATGAAACAATTTTCATAGGTGAATTATCTTTAAACGGTAATATAGAAAAAACAAAAGGAATTTTACCAATATGTATAGAAGCTAAAAAAATAGGAATAAAAAGAATTATTTTGCCAAAAAGTAATATAGAAGAAGTAAAAATAGTAAAAGATATACATATATTACCTGTAAATGATTTAAATGAAGTAATACAATATCTAAATGGAAAAAAAGAACTTTTAGAAAATAACAATTCAATAAAATTAGAAGACAACCAAAAATATGAAATAGATTTTTCAGAAGTAAAAGGACAAGAAAATGCGAAAAGAGCATTAGAAATTGCAGCAGCTGGTCGGACATAATTGTTTATTAATACGGACCGCCTGGTTCTGGAAAAACAATGCTAGCCAAAAGGTTAGTTACTATTTTGCCAGACATGTCAATAGAAGAAATTTTGGAAATAACTAAAATTTATAGTATATCAGGTTTAACTTCAGAAAAAGCTCCTTACATATTTAAGAGACCTTTTTTAAGTCCACATCATACGATAACACCCGTATCATTAGTTGGCGGAGGTAAAAATCCAAGACCACGGAGAAATTAGTTTATCCCATTTAGGAGTTTTATTTTTAGATGAATTCCCAGAATTTAATCGAAATGCATTAGAAGCATTAAGAATACCTTTAGAAGACAAAGAAGTAACAATTAGTAGACTAAACACAACTATAAAATATCCATGTAAATTTATGCTAATTGCAAGCATGAACCCATGTCAATGTGGATATTACGGTAGTATAGATAAAAAATGCAATTGCAAGCCAGAACAAATAAAAAAATACATTAATAGAATTAGTGGACCACTTTTAGACAGAATTGATATTCATGTTGAAGTAAATCAAGTAAAATATAATCAATTCGAGCAAAATAAAGAAATAGAAACATCTGAAAAAATTAGACAAAGAGTAAATAAAGCAAGAAACATACAAAAAAACAGGTATCAAAAATATGGTATTTTCTCAAATGCAGAATTAACCCCAAAACTAATGGAAGAGTTTTGCAAACTTAATTCACAAAGTAAAAAAATATTAGAAATAGCATTTAATAAATTAGAATTAAGTACAAGAGCTTATAATAGAATTTTAAAAGTTGCAAGAACAATAGCAGATTTAGAAAATTGTAAAAATATAGAAGAAGAACATTTAGCAGAAGCAATTCAATACAGAAGTTTAGACCGAAAATATTGGTATAAAAAATAAAACAAGAGGTGATAATTTTAGAAATAATAACATCAAAAAATAAAAAATATCCAGAACAATTAAAAAAAATACCAAATCCACCAGAGCAGTTATATTGTGAAGGAAACACAGAATTATTAAAAAATAACATTATTTCAATCGTTGGATCAAGAAATTGTTCTGAAAATGGAATAAAATTAACTCAAAAATTCACAAAAGAATTGGTATATCAACAAATTACAATTGCAAGTGGTATGGCAATAGGAATAGATACAGTTGTACATAAAACAACATTGCAAGAAAAAGGAAAAACAATAGCTGTACTGCCAAGTGGTTTAAACAATATATATCCACAACAAAATATAGATTTATATAAACAAATAATTAAAAACAAAGGGCTAATTATAACAGAATATATGCCAAATGAAGAAGCAGACTCAAAAAAATTTTTAGAAAGGAACCGAATTGTAAGTGGTTTATCACTTCGGAGTTTTAGTAATAGAAGCAACTCATAGAAGCGGAACAAGTGTTACTGCAAAGCTTGCAAAAAAGCAAGGAAAATTAGTTTTTGCAATACCACATAGTATAGAAGACTCCCATGGTGTAGGAACAAATAAGTTAATAAAACAAGGTGCAAAAATAGTCACACAAACAAAGGATATTATAAACGAATTTCCATTTTTAAAATATAAAGAAATACCCAAAGAACAAAAGCAAGGAAAAATGGAAAATACAAAATTAGAAAACAAGAAAATTAAAAAATGCAATGAAAAATACAAAGAAATATATGAATTAATAACAGATAAACCAATTACAGTAAATGAAATTTGTAAAAAACTAAATAAAAACATTTCAGAAATAAATAATATATTACTTATGCTAGAGTTAGAAGGAAATATAAAAAAAGTAGAAGGAGGATATATATGTATTTTAGAAGAGAAATAGGCATCTGGGGTGAAAATTTAGTATGTAAATATTTAGAATCAAATAATTATAAAATAATAAAAAGAAATTTTATATGTAGACAAGGTGAAATTGATATTATTGCAAATGACCAAAATAAAGAAGAATTGGTATTTATTGAAGTAAAAACTCGTTCAAATTTTAAATATGGTAATCCAATAGAAGCTGTTGACAAAAACAAACAAAATCATATGAAATTAGCTATTAGATATTATATATACAAAAATAGAATAAAAAATATAGCAATTCGTATTGATGTAATAGAAGTATATTTGCAAAAAAAAGGTTACAAAATTAATCATATTAAACAAGTATTATAAGCTTTAATATATTAATAGTTTCAAGTCAAAGATTTTGTGAATTAAAATATTGAAATTAAAATTATAAAATAGTATAATAAAAAACGAAAGGAGCATACAATATGTTTAATTTAGTAAAAGATGAATTTGAAGAAAATTCAGATGATATTTTAAAATCAATCAACAAAATGTTAGCCAATAAAAAAGAAAAAGCAGAGCAAGAAAATAAAGATAAACAGAAGAACTAAAAAGGAGTTTAAAATGGGAAAGATATTTGTAATAGATGGAACAGATGGTAGTGGAAAACAAACACAGTTTGATAAATTAAAAGAAAGATTAACAAAAGATAAAATAGATTATAAAGTTGTAAGTTTTCCAAATTATGATAGTCCAAGTTCATCATTAGTAAAAATGTATTTATCAGGAGAATTTGGAACAGATGCAAAAAAGATAAGTCCGTATATTGCATCAACATTTTATGCAGCAGATAGGTATGCTACATTTCAAACAGGATATAAAGAATATTATGAAAATGGAGGAATTATTTTAGCAGATAGATATACAACAGCAAATATGGTACATCAAGCAGGGAAAATAGAAAATAAAGAAGAAAGAAAAAAATTTTTAAATTGGTTGTGGGATTTTGAATTTAATCTATATAAGTTACCAATTCCTACAGAAGTATTTTTCTTAAATATGCCAATTGAAAAATCTTTAGAATTAATAAAGAATAGAAAAAATAAATTTACACATAATAATACAAAAGACATACATGAAAGAGATAAAAGACATTTGATAGATAGTTATAATGCTGCATGTGACGTAGCAAAAGATTATAATTGGTATGAAGTTAATTGTGTGAAAAACGGTCAAATAAGAACAATTGATGATATACATGAAGAAATATATACAGAAATAAAAAAACATATACAATAAAAATCAAAGAAAATAAGAGAAAATAAAAGAAAAAACGAAATAATAAAAGAATAAAAATAAAATCAAGAATTCAAATTAACTTTCAAACTAAAATTAAATTTGGAATATTTATCCAAAAAAGGTATAATATATATCGATGGTGCATTATTCTAGTCATACGAGCTTTATGAGGGTGGGGCTAAAAATCCACTAAAGGGCACATCGTTGAAGTTTCTTGTTTGTGCGCGAAATGCCAGTTTTGTGTGTATTCAGGGAGTAAAGAGATTAGGGTATTATGTAACGGCATACATATGAATCCCTGGTTTCGTGGAGGCTTAAACTTTAGTTTTAAGTGAAACCTATGTTGAGTGCCAAGACACAAAACACATAGAGTAGCCTGTCTTGAGTGAAGGTATTGGGAATATCTTAATAGTAATATAATTTATTTTGGCCAAATTAATTATATTATGAGATAATGAAATTGCTTTTGCAAAAAAGACTAGTAAAGTTATAAAAGTATGTTAAGGAAAACTTCTAGAATGTTTGCTATAAAAAGTAGCAAGTAAAGTCTAGGGATTAAGGTACAGATTTGAGTGGCGATCTGGTGTCTATTGTAATGAAGATAGATTTTTCCCTTAAACGGAAACGGCTCTAGCAGTAATGCTAAGTGGGAGATAGAGAAATTCAACCAGACCTAAACTGTAAAATTTACTTAGACTTTTACCATCTATAATCAAGACAATAAAAAGTGATAGGAATTTCCTGTCACTTTGTTTTAAATAAAAGGAGCAATTTTTAAATGGAAACAAAACAAGAAAATAAAGAAGCACAAAACAAAGAACACTTGGATATAAAATGGTTTATACAAGTATTTATTATAACATTTATCCTATCTATTGTTTTTTCTTATATATCAACAAATGGAGTAGCTAATTTAAATTTAATATCAGCAATTATAATTTTAATAGTAGTAATTGGAATAGGAATATTTTTTGACATTGTAGGAATTGCTGTAACAGTTGCGGACGAAAATGAGTTTCATGCGAAAGCAACTAAAAAAGTAAAAGGCTCAAAAGATTCAATTAAATTAATTAGAAATGCGCCAAAAGTAGCCAATATTTGTGCAGATGTAATTCGGAGATATTTGCCGGAGTATTAAGTGGAGCAATTAGTGCGTTAATATCAATTAAAATTACAGAACAATTTGGGTTAAACTTCAATTTACAATTTTTACTTAGTGCATTAGTTGCAGCACTAACAGTAGGAGGAAAAGCATTAGGAAAAAGCATTGCAAATAATAATTCAACCAAAATTGTACATACAGTTGGAATAATATTAAATAAGTTTAAAAGAAAATAAAAAGGTGATATATAATATGAAAGCATTAATAACAGGTGCATCTTCTGGAATTGGAAAAGAATTTGCAAAAATATTTGCGAAAAAAGGTTATGATTTAGCAATTGTGGCAAGAAATAAGGAAGAATTAGAAAAATTAGCGAAAGATTTGCAAAAAGATAATAAAATAAAAGTAGAAATAATTGCAACAGACCTATCAATTCCGGAAAACTGCAAAGAAATCCACAAAAAAGTACAAAATGTGGATATCTTAATTAATAATGCAGGTTTTGGAGATTGTGGAAATTTTACAAAAACATCATTAGATAAAGAAATTAGTATGATAAATACAAATATAGTAGCATATCACATTTTAATGAAGTTATATTTAGTAGATATGAAAGCTAAAGGAGCAGGAAAAATTTTAAATGTTGCATCAATAGCAGGTTTTATGCCAGGTCCGTTGATGGCTACTTATTATGCTACAAAGGCTTACATTGTAAGAATATCAGAAGCTATAAGAGAAGAATTAAAAAAGGAAAAGTCAAATGTTAAAATTAGTATATTATGTCCAGGACCAGTAGATACTAATTTTAATAAAGTTGCAAATGTAAAATTCCATATGAGAGAAGCCAATAGTACAAATGTAGCAGAATATGCAGTTAAAAAACTAGAAAAAGGTAAATTTTATATTATTCCAGGCATAAATGTCAAAATTGCAAAAATTGGAGCAAAATTAACACCTACAAATTTAATGTCTAAAATAATATATAGAGTACAAAAAAGAAAAATACAAAGATAGAAATAAAACTTGACAAACACAAACAAAAATTCTATAATAAAACTGGTGATATTATGGAAAGACAGATATTACACATAGATGTTAATAATGCTTTTTTAAGTTGGACAGCAATTGAAATGTTAAAAAAAGGAAGTAAAATTGATATAAGAGAAATACCAGCAATCATAGGTGGAGACGAATCTAAAAGATCAGGAATAGTACTTGCAAAAAGTATGAAGGCAAAAGAATGTGGAGTAAAAACAGCAGAAACAATTTATCAAGCAAAAATAAAATGTCCTAATTTAAGAGTTTTTCCATCTGACTATAAAATTTATAAAAAATATTCAGATAATCTATACAATTTACTTCTACAATATACTGATAAAATTGAAAGATTTAGCATAGATGAATGTTTTTTAGACATGACAGAATACCTTATGAAAGATACTTTATATAACAAAGCAAAAGAAATAAGCAAAAGAGTCAAAGAAGAACTTGGATTTACAGTCAATATTGGAGTAGCAAACAATAAATTACTGGCAAAAATGGCATCAGATTTTACAAAACCAGATAGAATACATACATTATATAAAGAAGAGATTCCTAAAAAGATGTGGCCATTACCAGTTTCAGAATTATTTATGCTAGGAAGAAAAACAGTACCAAAACTATATAATTTACAAATAAAAACAATAGGAGATTTAGCACATACTAACAAAACATTATTAGAAAAAAAATTTGGTAAACATGGAATTATGATGTGGGAATATAGTAATGGAATTGACAATTCAGAAGTAAATTATAAAGAAGAAAAACCAAAAGGAATAGGGAATTCAATAACATTACCACAAAACATTACAAACATAAAAAAATTAGAAGAAATCTTATTAGCATTAACAGAACAAGTAACTTACAGATTAAGAAGATATAAAATGAAAGCAACAACAGTAAATATACAATTAAGAACTAATGACTTTAAAGACAAAACACATCAAGGAAAATTACCAACGGAAACATCTACTACCAAAGAAATTTATCAAAAAGCCAAAGAACTATTATCACAAATGTATAAAGAAGGCACACCAATTAGACTAATTGGATTAAGAGTAGATGGTCTAATAGATGAAAAAGAAAGTCAATTGTCATTTTTCCAAAACCAAGAAAACGAAAAACAAGAAAAACTAGACAAAGTAATGGATGAATTAAAAAACAAATATGGCTATAATTCAATCACAAGAGCAGGAAAGATGAATGTAGGAAACATATTAAAGTTAAAAGATTGAAAGAGAGAATTTTATGTCAAGTATGCAAAACAATATAGAATATAATGGCGAAATTATAGAATATGAATTAATAAAAGCAAAAATTAAAAATATGTATATTTATATAAAAGAAGGTAAAGTAATTGTAAAAGTACCTATTAAACTAAAAGAACAACAAATAAAAGACTTTATTAATAAAAAAGCAAATTGGATTTACAAAAATATAAAAAAAGAAAGAGAAAAAATAAAAATAGAAGAAAAAATAGAACAAGAAGATTTAGTACGCTTACAATGGATTGTTAAAAATAGCATAGAAAAATATTCTAAATTATTAAATATAAAGCCAAACAAAGTCAAAATAAAAGATATAAAATATGCTTGGGGGAGTTGTTCTATTAAAAAAAATATTACAATTAACCAAAAACTTGCAGCAAAAGATGCCAAAACAATAGAATATGTAGTTTTACATGAAATGTGCCATATTAAACAGATGAATCATTCAAAAAAATTTTGGAGCTTAGTTGAAAAATATATGCCAGACTATAAGGAATATAAAAAAATGTTAAGATCATAAATTTAAAAATTTTTACTTGATAAGAAATAATATTTAGTTTATAATGTTAAAAAACATTATTTGGGAGAAAAAAATGTGGAAAAGAAAAGATTTAAAAGATAAAGCAAAAAATGTTGTACATAAAAACTATTGGACAGCTATTGTCGTATGTTTCATAATTGCTTTATTAACAGGAGAATTTGGAACATCTATTATTGGCTCATGGAATAAAAGAGATTCTATAGATCCAAATTATGTAATTAATTTTGAATATAAATTAGGAGATAGCAAACAAAACTTAGAAGAAACATTTAATAAAACGCAACTTAAAATATTAGAAGCATTAGAAGTAAATTTAAACAGTGCAATGAAATCACAAAAGTACATATTTAAAATATGGGATGCAATCACATCATTTAATATTAACAAAACAGAATTAGGAATTTTACTTTGTATAGCTGCAGCTGTTGCATTTGCATTTACTATATTTATAGCCGATCCACTTATTGTAGGAGGGAAAAAATACTTTATAAAAGCAAGAGAAGGAACAAATACGAAAATATGGGTTATAACAGAAGTATTTAAAAAAGACAGTTGGATTAATGTAGCAATTATAATGTTTTTGAGAAATATTTATACAGCATTATGGTATTTAACAATAATAGGAGGAATTATAAAGACTTATGAATATAGAATGATACCATACATTTTGGCAGAAAATTCTCAAATAGGAAGGAAAGAAGCTTTTAAACTTTCAAAGCAAATGATGAAAGGTAATAAATGGAAAACCTTTGTATTAGATATGTCATTTTTTGGATGGAATTTTTTATCAGTTTTAACATTTGGAATATTAAGCATTTTGTATGTTAATCCATATAATTCAGCCACTTTAACAGAATTATATTGCGTATTAAAAAACAAAGCAATAGAAGAAAAACACGAATATTATGAAAAATTGAATAAATAGGCATAAAGAAGCATTGAAATAAAAATGCTTTTTTATTATATATTATGTAAAATTTAAATTCTATTTTTTATTATTAAATAAAGTACGAAATGTCGAAAAATGTAAAATAATAGAAAAATTTGCGATGAAAAATCCTTGCAAACAACCATAAAACGTAGTATCATAGAAAAGTGTCACATAAGAGAAAGGAGATAAATATGAGAGTTTTTTTCAGTAGTACATTTATGGAACAAGAAGCATTAAACGAGGTAGGCATATCACATCCAATTAAATTAGAGTACTATAAAATAATTAATGAAGATGAGATGATTAAACAAGAAAAAGCAAAATTTGGAATAAATGTAGTAAAAACAGAATATATAAAAAACAACATAAAAGTTGAAAATAAAAAAGTACAATATATATCTAACGATGAAAAAAGAATAGAAGAATTTTTAAATTTATTAAAAGAAAATGAAGTAACTCCAATTGCAGTAGAAGACGTTTTAAATGATTTTTCAAAAAAATTTATTTTAATTTAAAACCGTTTTTTTGCTAAAACACTTGCAAAAAGTCTTAAATTAAGCTAGAATACATAAGTAAGCAAAATATAAGGAGGATTACATGGCTGATAAATTAGTAATAGTGGAATCACCAGCAAAAGCAAATACCATAAAAAAATTTTTAGGTGGAAGTACAAAAGTAGTAGCATCTATGGGACATATTAGAGATTTACCAAAATCTAAATTAGGTGTTGATATTAACAACGATTTTGAGCCAGAGTATATCAATATCAGAGGAAAGGGAGATTTAATAAAATCGCTAAAAAAAGATGCGAAACAAGCCAAAAAAATTTATATTGCAACTGACCCTGACCGTGAAGGAGAAGCAATTGCTTGGCATTTAGCCACTATTTTAGATGAAGAGAAAAATAAAATAACAAGAGTAACTTTTAATGAGATAACAAAAGGTGCAGTACAAAAGGCAATTAAAGAGCCAAGAGACATAGATATAAATCTAGTTGATGCACAACAAGCAAGGCGTGTTTTAGACAGAATAGTTGGATACAAAATGAGTCCAGTATTATGGAAAAAAGTAAGAAGAGGATTATCTGCAGGAAGAGTTCAATCTGTTGCAGTAAAACTAATTGTAGACAGAGAAGAAGAAATTGAAAACTTCAAGCCAGAAGAATACTGGAATTTATATGCTAATCTACAAGATAAAGAAGTAAAAAAAGAATTCGAAGCAAAATTTTATGGCAAAAACAATAAAAAAATAGAAATTCATTCAGAAGCAGAGATAAACCAAATATTAAAAGACTTAGAAAAAGCAAAATACATCGTAAAAGAAGTAAAAAAAGGAGAAAAGAAAAAGAATCCAGCTCCGCCATTTACTACTAGTACAATGCAACAAGAAGCTTCTAGAAAACTAGGATTTACTTTAAAGAAAACTATGTCAATTGCACAAGGATTATATGAAGGAGTAAAAATACCAGAAAAGGGTACAATAGGTTTAATTACTTATATGAGAACAGATTCTACCAGAATTTCAGAAGAAGCAAGATCAGCAGCTAAAGTGCATATTGTTTCAACATATGGTGAAAAATATTATGAAAATAGATATTACAAAACAAATAAAGATGCGCAAGATGCACATGAAGGTATAAGACCAACCTATGCAGAATTAGAACCAGAAAGTATTAAAGAATATTTAACAAAAGATCAATATAAATTGTATAGATTAATCTATAATCGATTTATAGCAAGTCAAATGGCAACTGCTATTTATGATACAATGGCAGTATCAATAGACGCAAATGAATATCAATTTAGAGCAAATGGGCAAAACCTTAGGTTCAAAGGATTTATGACTTTGTATGTAGAAGGAACAGATAGCAAAGAACAAGAAGATAATGAAATGTTGCCAGATTTAAAAGAAAATCAAGAATTAAGCTTAAAGAAATTAAATCCAAAACAAAGCTTTACTGAACCACCACCAAGATATACAGAAGCAAGCTTAGTTAAAGCATTAGAAGAAAAAGAAATAGGTAGACCAAGTACTTATTCTCCAACAATTACAACAATTTTAGAAAGAAGATATATTGAAAAACTACAAAAACAACTAGCACCTACTGAATTAGGAAAAATTGTAAATAAATTGCTAACAGAAAATTTTACGGATATAATCAATGTAGAATTTACTGCTAAAATAGAAAACGAATTTGATGAAATTGCTAATCGGAAAAGAACAATGGAAAAAGATGATTAGAGAATTTTATGGCCCATTTGAAAAAGAAATCACGAAAGTAGAAAAAGAGCTAGAACATGTAGAGTTAGTAGATGAAGTATCAGATGTAAAATGTGAAAAATGTGGCAGAATGATGGTTTACAAATATGGAAGATATGGTAAATTTTTAGCATGTCCAGGATATCCAGAATGTAAAAATGCAAAACCAATTATAGAAACAATAGAAGTACCATGCCCAAAATGTGGTAGCAAAGTACAAGTAAAAAAGACAAAAAAAGGAAGAAAATATTATATTTGTGAAAATAATCCAAACTCTTGTGATTATATTTCATGGAATAAACCAAAAAAAGGAGAAAAGTGGGATCCTAAAGAAACAGAAGAAATTACAAAAGAAACCGAAAAGCCCAAGACAAGAAAAACTACTAAAAATACTACAAAAACTAAAAGTAAAAAATAGAGTTAATCAATTTGGGGTAATTTATAAAAAATATAATTAAATTACCCCAAAATTTACTACTATTTATTGACAATATGCAATAAATTTGGTATTATTATTAATGTGCAATTAGTAATAAAAATCAAAATAAAATAATATATTTTATAGAGTAAAAATACGCAGGTATAATTTAGTGGTAAAATGTAACCTTGCCAAGGTTAATTCGCGGGTCCGATTCCCGCTACCTGTTCCACAATTTATAAAATATTAAACTGGCGCCATAGCCAAGCGGTAAGGCACGAGTCTGCAAAACTCTGATCATCGGTTCGATTCCGATTGGCGCCTCCATATAAAAATCGTAAAAACGTTGATATATCAATGATTTTACGATATGTAAATTCAATAATAAATAAGGAATAAAATAACAACACATTCTGCTAATTGACCAAAAGGAATGTGTTGTTATTGCTTTTTATAAGTGGTAACCATATTTCTACGGTTTCTCATTTTCTATCTTTATTATACACAGATTTTAAGAATTTGTCAAATGTGATTTT
>CANRFX010000011.1 GCA_947629995.1 uncultured Clostridia bacterium
GCATCTGTGCCACCACAAGGCGGAAGAAAGCATCCAAATCAAGAGTTAATTCAAATTAATACAGAAAATATATTAATTATTTGTGGGGGAGCTTTTGAAGGTCTAGAAAATATTATAAAAGATAGAACAGGTGAGAAAGCAATTGGTTTTGGAAGCAATATAAAAAGTAAAAAAGAAATAAAAACTTATGAAATATTTCAAGAACTATTACCACAAGATTTATTAAAATTTGGATTAATACCAGAATTTATCGGAAGGTTACCAATCATTGCAACTTTAAAAGAATTAGACAAAGATGCATTAATTAAAATATTAGTAGAACCAAAAAATGCATTAGTAAAACAATACCAAAAACTATTCCAAATTGACGGAGTAGAATTAGTATTTGAGCAAGAAGCATTAGAAGCAATAGTAGATAAAGCAATTGAAAGAAAAACTGGAGCAAGAGGGCTTCGCTCAATTATTGAAGAAATTATGAGAGATATTATGTATGAAATACCTTCTAACCCTCATATTGAAAAATGTACTATTACAAAAAATACAGTTTTAAATAATGCAGGTCCAGAAGTAGTTATAAATGAAGAAAAAAAGGTTCGTAAACCTATGATTAAAAAGAAAAGACAAATGCCAGAAAATAATGAAGATAAAAAAGAAACAGCGTAGAAACCGCTGTTTTTTATATTTCTATTGCAAAATAAAAAATTTGATATTATAATTGATAATGATCTGTTAAAGTAATAATGAATTGGAAGTGTAGTTAGATATGAAAAAATTGTTTATTATCATAATTATTCTAATTATAATTTTTATTGGAATGTTTGTATATAAAAATATAATATCAAAAGCAAATCAAGTAAATATGCAAGAAGTAGAAAAAATAGAAAGTTATATTAATCAAATTTATTTAGAAAGAGAAATAGTAGGAGATTCTCTTCCATATTTTGAAACTATCAATGAAGCAAACGAAAAATGGATTTGGGAAGTAGTAAAGAAAAATCTAGAAGATGATAAAATAAGTTATGAACAATTACAAGAAAAAGCAAAAGAACTATTTGGAGAAGATTTCAAATCTAAACTTCCAAAAGAAGGAACAGATTACTTAGTTTATAATAAAGAACAAAATTATTATGATGCAATTCCATCTGAAATGGATAATCAAGGAAGTTTCTTTTTATTAAACAAAATTGAAAAAGTAAAAGATGGATTTGAAGTTGAAATAATTGAATATTTAGAAGATTATTCTGAAATGATAGAAGATGTAACAAAAGATTATATAGTAATTAAAAATTTAAACCAAGAAGAAATTAGTAGAACAAGCACTTCAAAGGAAGAAGAAGGAATCGAAATTGTAAAAAGAAATATAGATAAATTTACAAACAAAAAGATTTTACTAAAATATAAAGATGAGAAGTTAGCAATACAAAAAGTTTATATGTAAAAGGAAAAGAAGAAATGTTAGAAGAACTAGAAAAATGTAGTATTTGTCCACATAATTGCAATATAAATAGATTAGAAGGAAAAATAGGAAGATGTAAGGCAAAAGAAAGTTTAAGAATTGCTTTATATAGTGTACATAATTTTGAAGAACCATGTATTAGTGGAAAAAATGGTTCTGGAACTATATTTTTTTCAAATTGTAATTTAAATTGTATTTATTGTCAAAATTATGAAATTAGTCAATTAGGAAAAGGAAAAGATATTACAATAGAAGATTTAGCAGATATATTCTTAATTCAACAAGAAAATGGAGTAGAAAATATAAATTTAGTAACACCAACTAGTTTTGTTCTGCAAATTATAGAAGCAATTAAAATAGCCAAGAAAAAAGGACTTTTTATACCAATCATTTATAATACAAATGGTTATGAAAAGATAGAAACTTTAAAGCTATTAGAAGGATATATTGATGTTTATTTGCCAGATTTAAAATATGCAGAAAATACTTTAGGATTAAAGTATTCTAAAGTAGACAATTATTTTGAAATTGCAAAAGATGCGATAAAAGAAATGATAAGACAAGTAGGATGCCCAAAATTCAATTCAAATGGAATGATAGAAAAAGGAGTTATTATTAGGCATCTAGTTTTGCCAAATCAAATAGAAAATAGTAAAAAAGTTTTAAAGTGGATTAAAGAAAACTTACCTAAAGATATTTATATTAGCGTAATGGCTCAATATTTTCCAACATACAAAGCAAAAAATGTGGAAAGTTTAAATCGAAAATTGACAAATGAAGAATGGGAAAAAGTACAAAATTATATAGATGAACTTGGCTTCGAAAATGGTTTTATTCAAGAATTAGGAGAACATGAGGAAGAGTATGTTCCAAAATGGGAATGGGATGAATAAATTAAAAATATAAAATAGGAGCGAAAAAGAAGAAAAAATATCAATAAAATCTTGTAAAAAAAAAGAAAATTTGATATAGTAAAAAAAATAAAATATGAGGAGAAAAAATATGAAAATTGTAGAACCATGGATAAAAGTAGAAAAGATTGATGGAATCAAAATAATGAAAAGAATAGAAAGAGCATGTAGAACTTGTTATCGTTCTGAAGGAAAAATTACAGAAGATAGTTATAAAAAATTACTAAATAATTGTATTACAAGAGGGCATGAATCTGTATTAGAACATGAAAAAGTTACAGTAAGAATTTATAGTGATGTAGGTTCTTACAAAGATTTAACAAGACATAGAATGGCTAGTTTTTCAGTTGAATCTACTAGATATTGTAGTTATGATAAAGATAAATATGGAAATGAAATATCATTTATAAATCCAGTATATATAGAAGACAAAGAAATGTATGAAACTTGGAAAAAAACTATGCAAGAAATTGAAAACGGATATATTAAAATGAAAAAATTAGGTGCCACAACAGATATGTGTAGAGAAGTATTACCACATTCAACAGCTGGAGAATATACTATGACAGCTAATATTAGAGAATGGAAACATATCCTTGCTTTGAGAACAACAAATCATGTACATCCATCTATTAGACAAGTATTAATTCCATTATTAAAGTATTTTCAAGAAGAAATGCCAGAGATATTTGGAGACATAGAATATGATAAAGATTTCAAACCAGAATATTATGCAAAATTATCAATAGAAGAGGAAATATAATAAACTAAAGGGAGTTTCTTTATGAAAATAATAGGAATTACTGGTAAATCAGGAAGTGGAAAATCAACACTTGCAACATTATTATCTAAAAAATTAGATTGCAATGTTGTAGATGTAGATAAAATTGGACATAAAGCAACACAAGATTGTGAAATTGCAAAAAAATTATGCAAAATTTTTGGAACGCAAATATTAGGAAAAGACGGAAAAATAGATAGAAAAAAATTAGGAGATATTGTTTTTTCTGACAAGGAAAAAATGGATATTTTAACTGAAATTACTTGGGAATATATGCAAAGTATTTTAGATGAAATATTAGAAAAAGAAAAGAAGAAAACTATTATTTTAGAATGGGTATTGCTTCCTATTAGTAAATATTGGAACAAAAGTGATGTAAAAATTCTAATGGAAGCAAATGATGAACAAAGAAAAAATAAAGTAATTATAAGAGATAAAATATCTGAGGAATATTTTATAAAAAGAGACTCTGGAGCAATTGATTATACTAAATATAAATTTGATTATATCTTTAAAAATGATTATAAATTAGCAACGATTGAAAAAATTATAAAAACAATAATAGAAAGATAAGCTTTTGGTTAAAATAAATCCGAAACAAGGAGGAAAGAAAATGTTCAAACCAAAAGCTATTTATTTTGAAAAAGACATTGTAAACTATCCATTGGGTAAGGAATTAATGGAAAAATATAAAGATATACCAAAAGTAGAAATTGAAAATCATAATAATATAGAAGAAATGAGAAAAAATCCAAATTCAGAGTTTGCCAATATGAAAAGAAATTTAATTATAGGAATAAGAAAGACACATAAATTTGTAGAAAATCATAAAACGTCAGATTATTTAGTACCTTACACATCTTCTGGTTGCACAGCTGCTTGTATGTATTGCTATTTAGTATGTAATTATAATAAATGTGCATATTTAAGACTATTTGTAAATAGAGAGCAAATGTTAGAAAAAATAATTAAAACTGCTGAAAAATCAGAAAAGGAATTAACTTTTGAAATTGGAAGTAATAGTGATTTAGTTTTGGAAAATACTATTACAAATAATTTAGTATGGACTATAGAAAATTTTAAAGATACAAAGAAAGGAAAACTGACTTTTCCAACTAAGTTTGATATGGTAGATCCAATTTTGCCTCTAAATCATAAAGGAAAAATAACAATTAGAATGAGTGTAAATCCAGAAGAAATTATCAATAAAGTAGAATTCGGAACATCAAGATTAACAGGTAGAATTGAAGCAATTAATAAACTAAAAGAAGCAGGATATAATATTGGTATTTTAATTGCACCAGTTATTTTAGTAAATAATTGGAAAGAATTATATAAACAATTAATACAAAGGCTTAGTCAAGAATTATCAGAAAAGGTGAAAAAAGATGCATTTTTCGAAATTATTTTTATGACCTATAGCTATGTTCATACAAAAATAAATGAGGAAGCATTTCCTAATAGTATAAACCTATATAATAAAGATATTATGACAGGTAGAGGGAGAGGTAAGTATTGGTATAAAAGTCAAGTACGAAACGAAGCAGAAGTTTTTTTACGAGAACAGATGAATAAGTATTTTCCTAATAATAAAATTGAATATATTGTTTAAACACAGGTAAAATTAAATTTTGCTTGTGTTTTTTAAAGAGATAAAACAAAAAACACTTGCAATATATAAAAAAATATAGTATAATCATTGTGTTAAAAAGAAATACCTTTTACTTAGCTAAAAGAAAAACACCTAAAACTTTAGGCTCAGTTAAAGGATTAAATAAAAAATAGGAGGTGTAAAAAATGACAAAGGAAAGAAAACAAGAAATTATTAATACTTATAAAAGAGAAGAAAACGATACTGGTTCACCAGAAGTACAAATTGCTCTTTTAACAGAAAGAATTAATGAATTAACAGAACATTTAAAAATTCATAAAAAAGACAATCACTCAAGACGTGGTCTTTTAAAAATGGTAGGAAAAAGAAGAAACATGCTTAACTACTTATCAAGAAAAGACATAAACCGTTATAGAGAAATTGTTGAAAAATTAGGATTAAGAAAATAATTAAACATAAGCCCAATGCTTTTTTGGCATGGGCTTTTTGTTAATAATTAAAAAAGCAAAAAGGAAGGATTTAATTATGTTTAAAACTTATGAAACAGAATTAGCAGGAAGAAAACTTGTAATAGAAACAGGAAAAATGGCAGGTTTAGCAAATGGAAGTGTATTAGTACGTTATGGAGATACATGTGTATTAGTCAATGTAACAGCATCAAAAGAACCAAAAGAAGGAATAGACTTTTTTCCACTATCAGTAGATTTTGAGGAAAAATTATATTCTGTCGGAAAAATACCAGGAGGATTCTTAAAAAGAGAAGGAAAACCAAGTGATAAAGCAATACTTACATCAAGAGCAATAGATAGACCACTTAGACCATTATTCCCAAAAGATTTTAGAAATGATGTTGTAGTTTGTGCAACTGTACTTTGCGTTGATCAAAATAATTCACCAGAAGTTGCTGCTATGATAGGAGCAGCATGTGCTTTAGCAATATCTGA
The DNA here is from genome assembly GCA_947629995.1 of uncultured Clostridia bacterium. Classification (GTDB taxonomy): domain Bacteria; phylum Bacillota; class Clostridia; order TANB77; family CAG-508; genus CAG-269. The sequence goes on from CANRFX010000011.1 coordinate 5,705, forward strand.
TATTCCATTTGGTGGACCAACAGCAGCAGTAAACGTAGGAATTGTAGATGGACAAATTGTTATCAATCCAACAGAAGAACAAAGAGAAAAAAGTGATTTAACATTAACTGTTGCAGCAACAGAAAAGAAAATTACTATGATTGAAGCAGGTCGGAAATGAAATACCAGATAAATTAATGTTAGAAGCAATTAAAGCAGCACACAAAGAAATAAAGAAAATTTGTAAATTTATTACAAAAATTCAAAAAGAAATAGGAAAACCAAAATTCGAATATAAATCATTTGAAGTAGATCATGATATATATGAATTTATAGAGACAAACTTTAAAGACGAAATGAAGGAAAAAGTGCAAGAAGTTGATAAAGAACTAAGAGACAAAAATATAGATGAATTAACAGCAAAAATTGAAGAAGCATACACAGAAAAATTTGGAGAAGAAGCACTAGAAGAACACAAAGGGGATATTGGAGAAGCAATTTACAAATTAGAAAAAAAATGTGTTAGAGAAATGATTTTTGTTGAACATAAAAGAGTAGATGGAAGAGCTTTAGATGAAATAAGACCACTATCATGCGAAGTAGGGTTACTTCCAAGAACACATGGTAGCGCATTATTCACAAGAGGTCAAACTCAAGTTTTATCAATTGCAACTTTAGGAATGATAAGTGAAGAACAAGTATTAGATGGAATAGACACAGAAGAATCTAAAAGATATATGCATCATTATAATTTCCCAAGTTATTCAGTAGGAGAAGCAAGACCATCTAGAGGACCAGGAAGAAGAGAGATAGGACATGGAGCATTAGCAGAAAAAGCGTTAGTTCCAGTATTACCATCTAAAGAAGAATTCCCATATGCAATTAGAGTAGTATCAGAAGTATTATCATCTAATGGATCTACTTCACAAGCAAGCATTTGTGGAAGTACGTTAAGCTTAATGGATGCAGGTGTTCCAATAAAAAGACCAGTTGCAGGTATATCAACAGGACTAGTAACAAATCCAGATAATGATAAAGACTATGTTATGTTAGTAGATATTCAAGGACTAGAAGATTTCTTTGGAGATATGGACTTTAAAGTTGGAGGAACAGAAAAAGGAATTACATCAATACAAGTAGATATTAAATGTGATGGTTTAACATATGATATTATCAAAGAAGCATTTGAAAAAACAAGAATTGCAAGAAAACATATATTAGAAGATGTTATGGCACCTGTTATTAGTAAACCAAGAGAAGATATATCAAAATATGCTCCAAGAATAGTTGGAACCCAAATTAAAGTAGAAAAAATAAAAGATGTAATTGGAACAGGTGGAAAAGTAATCAATAAGATTATTGAAGAAACTGGAGTTAAAATTGATATTGAAGAAGATGGACAAGTATTTATTTATTCAAATGACAACGAAAAAGCAATGCAAGCATTAGAAATGATAGAAGATATTGTACGAGAAGTTGAAGTTGGTGGAATCTACTATGGAGAAATAACAAGAATTATGAATTTTGGAGCTTTTGTAGATTTAGATTGTGGAGGAAAAGAAGGATTATTACACATTTCAAAAATATCAAAAGATAGAATAAAAAATATAAATGATGTACTTCATGTAGGAGATAAAGTAACAGTAAAAGTAATTGACATTGATGAACAAGGAAGAATCAACTTAAGTATGAAAGACTTTAATGATAAAAAAGAAAAAGAAGAATAAATAAGTAGAAAAGAGGGGCATTTCTAAAAATGCTTCTTTTTGTTTGAAAAAAATTATAAAAACCTCTTTATTAATATAGAAAAATAATATATAATAAATATGGAGGAAAAGAATGGAACAGATGAAAAAGAAACATAAAATTAGTTATTATATTTCACTTGTCATTTTAATTATAATATTATATTTTGCTTACCAAAATTATCAAAGAAATAATTTTAATGACTTTATACGAAGTGAAGCAAAATTATATTCATCTCAATTTATAAGAGATGATGAAGTAAAATATACTGCTAAAAGAAGTTATAAAATTAATTCAAAAGATTTTAATGATGCAATGTTTTATAAAAAAATTAAAGTAAATAAAAATCAGCCATATAAAGTAACATGTATGGTAAAAACAAGTGGTGTACAGGCAGAAAGCGAAAATTCTGGAATAGGTGCACAAATTTCAATTGAAGGAACAACTGAAAGATCTGTTGCTATATCTGGTACACAAAATTGGCAAAAAATAGAATTAATTTTTAATAGTAAAGATAGAGAAGAAGTAAATATTGGTTTTAGACTAGGTGGGTATTTAGGACAAGCGAAAGGTGAAGCATGGTTTTCAAATTTTACAATTGAAGAAGGAATAGCAGATAATAGTAATGAATGGAAATTTGCTTGTTTTATATTTAAAACAACAGATGTAACAATTAATGAAAAGCAAATTAAATTAGAAGTAACTCGGAAATGATATAAACGACATTACAAATACAATTGATTTATTTGAAAAAACATGTTCAAATTTATCTAATAGAAAAATGACAGCTAAATGTGATATTTATGAGATTAACACGCCATTGTCAAAATTATCTTATGATAATACTTTCGGATATTATGTAGCAGCAGAAGATATTGAAAGTCAAATAAAGGACATTATAGCATCAAATGATTATGATCACATTTTTGCAATTGTAAGACTTCGGCGATGAAGAACACGAAAATGATATTGAAGTAAATGATTGGATAGGATTAGGTTCTATGGATTATTATGGAATTGGATTTTCGAATATCAGATTACCTAATGATTCAAAAAGCTATATTTATAAATATAATTCTAAAATTAATACTTTTCCAGAAGAAGTGTTTTTACATGAATTTTTACACTCTCTAGAAAGAAATGCGAAGGAATACGGGTATGAAAGACCAGAATTACATGACTATGAAAAATATGGATATGAAAATGAAAGATTAATTGGACAAAAGAAGTGGTATACTGATTATATGAATAAAAACATTAAAACACAATCTGAAAAAATCGGATTACCAGAAGAAATATATACATTAAAACCAGCTAAAAACAGTAATTTTAAATACTCTTACCAAATGGAAGAATTTAAACAACCTGAAAATATAATTGAAGAAATAAGAGAACTAATAGAAAATTTAGTAAATAAACTAAAAGGAAGTAGATAGAAAGTTGAAAGTATCAGATTTTAATTATGAATTACCAGAAGAATTAATTGCACAAACACCAATTGAAAAAAGAGATGAATCAAGATTAATGGTATTAAATACTGAAAAACATACAATAGAACATAAAACATTCAAAAATATTATAGATTATTTAAAACCAGGAGATGTATTAGTTAGAAATAATACAAAAGTAATACCAGCAAGATTATATGGTAGAAAACAGACAGGTGCAAAAGTTGAATTTTTATTATTAAATAACATAGAAGGAGATATTTGGGAATGTATTGTTAGACCAGGTAACAAACTTCATATTGGAACTAAAGTAATTTTTAAAGATGGTTTATTAGAGGCAGATATTTTGGATGTAATGCCAGGAGGAACACGAAAAGTAAAATTTAGTTATAAAGGAATTTTTAATGAAATATTAGATAAAATAGGACTTATGCCTTTACCACCTTATATTCATGAAGAATTAAAACAAAAAGATAGATATCAAACAGTGTATGCAAAATATAATGGGTCAGCAGCAGCTCCAACAGCAGGATTACATTTTACAGAAGAATTATTAGGCAAATTAAAAGAAAAAGGAATTATTATTGCTAATGTGACATTGCATGTGGGAATTGGAACATTTAGACCAGTAAAAGAAGAAAATGTAGAAGAACATAAAATGCACACAGAACATTTCTATATAAAACAAGAAGATTGCGACAAAATAAATAAAGCAAAAAAGGAAGGAAAAAGAGTTATTGCAGTTGGAACAACTTCTTGTAGAGTATTAGAAACTGTTGCAAATGAAAATGGCTTAGTTGAGGAAGTAGAAACAGATACTGGAATTTTTATTTACCCAGGATATAGTTTTAAGTGCATAGATGGATTAATTACAAATTTTCATTTACCACAATCAACTTTACTAATGTTAGTATCAGCTTTTGCAGGGAAAGATTACATATTAGAGGCATACAATGAAGCTGTAAAAGAAAAATATAGATTTTTTAGTTTTGGAGATGCAATGTTTATATATTAAAAAGGAGAGAAATAAGTAAAATGAAACCAGCAGTAACATATGAATTGCTACATGAATGTAAGCAAACAGGAGCAAGAAGAGGAGTTATACACACACCACATGGGGATATCCAAACTCCAATATTCATGCCAGTAGGAACACAAGCTACAGTAAAATCAATGACACCTGAGGAGTTAAAAGAAGAGGTAAAAGCGCAAATTATTTTATCAAATACATATCATTTATATTTAAGACCAGGACATGAAATTGTAAAAGAAGCGGGCGGACTTCATAAATTTATGAATTGGGATAGACCAATTTTGACAGACTGTGGGGGATTTCAAGTATTTAGCTTAAGTGATTTAAGAACTATTTCAGAAGATGGAGTGGAATTCAAATCTCATTTAGATGGAAGCAAGCATTTCTTTTCACCAGAAAAAGTGATGGAAATAGAAGAAGCTCTTGGTGCAGATATAATAATGTCATTTGATGAATGTGTAGAACATCGGTGCAAGTTATGAATATACAAAACAATCAATGGAAAGAACAACAAGATGGGCTATAAGATGTAAAAAAGCACATAAAAACACTGAAAAACAAGCTTTATTTGGAATTATTCAAGGTGGATTTTATAAAGATTTAAGAGAAAAAAGTGCTAAAGATTTAATTGAACTTGATTTACCAGGATATGCAATAGGTGGAATTAGTGTAGGAGAACCAAAAGAAGAATTTTTAGATATATTAAATTATACTGCACCTATGATGCCAAAAGATAAACCAAGATATTTAATGGGAGTTGGTACACCAGACTACTTAATAGAAGCGGTTTTAGCTGGAATTGATATGTGTGATTGTGTTTTGCCAACTAGAATAGCAAGAAATGGAACAGCTATGACTTCTAGACGGAAAAGTTGTTGTTAGAAATGCAAGTTATGAAAGAGATTTTACACCACTTGATCCAGAATGTGATTGTTATACTTGTAAAAATTATACAAGAGCATATATTCGCCATTTAGTAAAGACAAATGAAATTTTAGGAGATAGATTATTATCAATTCATAATCTAAGATTCTTGACTAATTTGATGGAAAAGGTTAAAATAGAAATAGAGAGAGATAATTTAGCAAATTTTAAAGAAGAATTTTATAGAAAATATGGATATATAAAATAATGGAGGCGAATACAAATGAACATAATAGAAGAAAGTTTTCAAAATAAAGAAGAAAAAAAGAAAAAAAGAATAGGTCGAATTTTATTAATATCAATTATTCTAGTTATTATTATAATTATTGCAATTATTTCATATCTGATGTATCTTAAAAGTCAAGTGTTAAAACTAACAATAGATGGAAAGTTAAACGAAAATGTAAAGCAATTATTAGTATTTGAAGACGATGGAACAATATATGTTCCAATTAAGAAAATTGCACAATATTTTGGCTATGAAAGTTATAATGGAGAATATAGCGAAAAATCAGAGACACAAAGTAAATGCTATTTACAAAATAATACAGAAGCTATAAATTTTGAATTAGGAGAAGAAAAAATTTATAAGCTTGACTTAGTAGATACATCATCAGATTACGAATATATATATATATATAAGCCGGTAAAAAGTATAAATGGAGAATTATATATGACAACAGAGGGATTAGAAAAGGCATTTAATCTTAGTTTTGAATATAATCAAGATAAAAATACAATAACCATTTTAACAATACCATATTTGTATAATTATTATAAAAGTAAAGTATTAGATTTTGGATATGCTGAATTAAGTAATGTAAGTGTTAATCAAAAAGCAATATTAAATGATCAATTAATTGTATTAAAAGATAGAAGTAAAAAACAATATGGTGTTATTAAAATAAATGGAACAGTTATATTAGAACCAAAATATGATAATATAACATACCTTCCAAATACAGGTGATTTTTTAGTTGAAACTAATAAAAAAGTTGGAATCTTATCTTCAAATAGAGAAACAAAAATACCAATCATGTATGATAGCATTCAGTTGATGGATAAAGATTCAGGACTATACCTAGTAAAACAAGAAAATAAATATGGTGTACTCGATATTAATGGTAATACAAAAATATATATTGAAAACAATCAAATAGGAGTAGATATTTCAAGATTTACTAAAAATAATATTAAAAATAAATATATATTAGCTAATAATTTAATACCAGTAAAAAAAGATGATTATTGGGCTTTATTTGATAAAAATGGAAAACAATTAACAGAATATAAATATGATAGTCTAGGTTATGTAGCATCTAATAATAATAAAGATGCAATAAGCTTATTAGTTATTCCAGATTATGATGTATTAGTTGCATGTAAAGATAAAAAATATACTTTAGTTAATTCAGTAGGAGCAGAATTATTTCCAATAGTTGCTGATGATATTTATATGACAATTGTTAGAGATGAAAAATATTATACAATAGGAGTAAATGACCAAACAATAGACGCAATTGAATATTTAAATCAAAATGGAATAACACCAAGACAAAATACAACATCTAGTGATGTTGACAATAATCAAGAAAGTAATGATGAAGAACAAGAAAATAGTGTTGAATGATAAAATAATATTAAACAATAAAATAATATTGAACAATAAAAAGAAGGGTTACCTTCTTTTTTTGTATGTTATCGATTAAAAATTTAATCAAATATTATAAAAAAATTCAAAAAAACATTTACATTTAAAAAAAAATTGTATACAATATAGTAAATAGTAGAAAAATGTCAAAAAATAGAAAATAACAAAAGAAAATAAGAAAGGAAGAAAATCAATGAAAATATTGATGTTAACATGGGAGTATCCACCAAGAGTAGTAGGTGGGATATCAAGAGTTGTGTCAGATTTATCAAAAACATTATTAAAAGATGGTCATGATGTAACTGTTATTACATATAGAGATGGGGACAGTCCATATTTTGAGGACGATAAAGGTGTAAAAGTATATAGAGTAGATAATTATATGATTAATCCTAACAACTTTATTGATTGGATTATGCAAATGAATTTCAGTATGCTTGCTAAAGCAAACGAAATAATTCGAGAAGAAGGAAAATTTGATGTTATACATGCACATGATTGGTTAGTTGCATATAGTGCAAAAACATTAAAAAATTCTTACAATATTCCAATTGTTGCCACTATTCATGCAACAGAAGCGGGAAGAAATAGTGGAATTCATGACGAACAGCAAAGATATATAAATGATACAGAATGGATGTTAACATATGAAGCAGCAGAGGTAGTAGTAAATAGTAATTATATGAAAAATGAATTACAAAGATTATTCGGGCTACCATATGAAAAAATTAACGTTATACCAAATGGTGTAAATATGGGGCTATATAATGGAATTGAAAGAGATTATAATTTTAGAAGAAGATATGCAATGGATAATGAAAAAATAATCTTATTTATGGGAAGATTAGTATATGAAAAAGGAATACAACATCTTATTGCTGCTATGCCAAAGATACTAGAGGGTTATCATGATACAAAACTAGTAATTTGTGGAAAAGGTGGAATGTTAGACGAATTAAGAAGGCAAGTAGATAATATGGGCATATCAAATAAAGTTTATTTTGCAGGATATATGTGTGGAAAAGATGTACAAAAAATGTATAAAGCTGCAGATATATCTGTTTTTCCAAGTACTTATGAACCATTTGGAATTGTAGCATTAGAAGCAATGCTATCAGAAAATCCAGTAGTTGTTTCTGATATTGGAGGACTAAATGAAATAGTAGAACATAGAGTAAATGGAATGAAAACATATTGTGGAAATTCAAATTCTATAGCAGATTCAATTTTAGAATTGTTATATAATCCAAAGCTTTGTAGTGAAATAACTAAAAAAGCAAAAAACAAAGTAAGAAATGAATATAATTGGAGCAAAATAGCACAAGATACGCATTTTACTTATCAAAAAGCAATTTGTCAATCTGTAGCAGAAGAACAAAAGAGACAATTAGAGCAAGAAAGAGCAAGAAAAAACAAGAAAACGAAAAATGTCGGAAACGAAATTACAAACTTACTTAGCTTCAAGAAACGACAAGCCTATGCTTAAAGGTGTTTTTTGGGACGGGGTCAAAAAACACCCTTTTTTGTTATATTATAGAAAAATTAAAATTAATTATTAAAAAGGTGTTTTTTGACCCCGTCCCAAAAAACACCTTTTAAAATATTTTATAAAAATCTTCAAATTCTACAAATTTAGCAAAAAAATGGTGTATAATATAAAAAAGAAAAAAGGAAGGAAAAATTATATGGAAGAAGCAGAATTTAAATCTGGATTTGTAACATTGATTGGAAGAACGAATGTAGGAAAATCAACTTTAATTAATTTATTAGTAGGAGAAAAAGTAGCTGGAATTAGTAGTAAAGTTCAAACAACAAGGACAGCAATTAAAGGAATTGTAAATAGAAAAAATAGTCAAATTATATTTACAGATACCCCAGGAATTCATAAGCCGAAAACAAAATTGAACCAAACTATGATAGAAACATCATTTGGAAGTTTACAAGATACTGATATTATATTATTTTTGATAGAAGCAACAAGTGAAAATATAGGAAAAGGAGATAGTATAATACTAGAAAAAATAAAGGAAGCAAACAAAAAAACTATTTTAATTATAAATAAAATTGATTTAGTAAAAAGAGAAAATCTTTTAAAATTAATTGATATTTATAGAAAAGAATATAATTTTGAAGCAGTTATTCCAATTTCAGCAACAAACAAAAAATATAAAGAAATTATACTAAAAGAAATTGAAAAAAATTTAAAACCAGGACCAGCTTATTATGACATAGATGAATACACAGATCAAACATTAAGACAATTAGCAGAGGAAACAATTCGTGAAAAAGCCTTAAAATTATTACAAGACGAAGTACCACATGGAATTTATGTAGAAGTAGAAAAACTCAAAACAAGAAAGAATAAACAAAACGAAAATATTTATGATATAGAAGCAACAATTTATTGCCTAAGAGAATCACACAAAGGAATTATAATTGGAAAAAATGGAGAGATGTTAAAGAAAATAGGAAGAATGGCAAGAATTGATATGGAAGAAAATTTTGGAGTAAAAATTAATTTAAAAACATGGGTTAAAGTAAACGAAGATTGGCAATCAAATGATTCAATTGTAAATAAATTTAAATTAAAATAGAAAATAGTATAAAAATTATAAATTTGCAAAAGATAAAATTAAAGGTAAAACTTTAAATAAAGGAGAGAAAGCTTATGATTCGTAAAATTGCATGGGAAACCTTTAAAAATACAGGAGATATCAATTCTTTTATGGAATTAAAACAAATTGAAAATATAGAAAAAGAAATAAAAAACGAACTTGATAGTGGGGCTAGTAGTGCTAGTAACAATTTCGAAAAAACTGAAAATATCGAATCAGTCCCAAATTCATCTGAAAAAAGAGGAAATTAAAATGTCAAATGTAAAAATAAATGGAATAGTATTGTCAGAAAATAACATGGGAGATTTTGATAAAATGCTTACCGTACTTACTCCAAATGTACGGAAAAATATCTTGTGTAGCAAAAGGAGCAAGAAGACCTAAAAGTGCTCTTTTGGCAGGCACACAAATTTTTTGCTTTGGAGAATATTTGATGTATAAAGGAACCGAAAACTACCATATTAATTCAGTGGAACCAATTGAAATTTTTTATAATCTTAGAACAGATTTAGATAAATTAAAATATGCTGTACATATTAATAAAATTATTCAAGATGTAACTCGAGAAAATCAAAATTGTTATAAAATATTGCAATTATTGTTAAATACGCTTTATACGATATCTGAGACCGAAAAAAAATTAGATATGGTACTCGGAATTTTTAAATTACGTTTGCTTTGCATACTAGGTTTTACACCAAAAATAAAGGAATGTGTAAATTGCAATGAACAAAATGAATTATCTTATTTTAGCATAAAAGATAATGGATTAAAGTGTAAAATATGTGGAAAGCAAGATACTAGTTGTATTAAAATAAGTGAAAGTACATTAAATGCAATTAAATATATTGTGACAGCACCACCAAAAAAATTATATTCTTTTGATTTAAAAGATAACTCATTAGAAGAATTTAAATTAGTAACAAAGCTTTACTTTAACGAAAAATTAGAAAAAGAATATAAGTTAGAAAATTTATTTTAAAAATCAATACCCATTGACAACTAAAGAATTAATGTATATAATAACTCATAGAGAAAAGAAAGGAGAAAATTTTATGAAAATTAAAATAATAGGAAAAGAACTAAAAATAACAGAAGCTATTAATGACTATGTAGAAAGAAAATTAGAAAGAATTGATAAATATTTTGAAAATGCAGAAGCAGAAGTTACTTTAAAAACAGAAAAAAACGAACAAATAGCAGAAATCTATGTTACAGCAAATGGCGAGAAATATAGAGCAGTAACAGAGGATAAAGATATGTATGCATCAATTGATAAAGATATTGACATATTAGAAGGGCAAATTAGAAAGTCTAAAACCAAAAAAGAAAAAATGATGAAAGATGCATCTATAAAAACAATGGAAGTAGCAACAGAACAAGAAATAGAAATGAAAGATGAAATAATTAAAACTTCTTATTATGAAATTAAACCAATGTTACCAGAAGATGCTGTTTTAAAATTAAAAGAAAAACCAACACATAACTTTTTAGTATTTATTAATGTAGAAACAGGAAAAGTAAATGCAATACATAAATTAAAAGATGGTAAAAATTATGGTTTAGTAGAACCAGAAGCTTAAAAAAGAAAAGGCAGGAAATCAAATCCTGCCTTTTTGATGTACAAAATAAGTAAAATCATTAAAAGCAAAATTTAACTTCCTGTGCCTTTATAACAACCAATAGAAATAAAACTATTTCATAGATTGTTCAGCTTGTTGGATCATTTTTCTAACCATATTTCCACCGATTTTTCCAGCATCTTTAGAAGATAAATCTCCATTATATCCATCTTTTAAGTTAACACCAACTTCACTAGCTACTTCATATTTGAATTTATCTAAAGCAGTCATAGCTTCTGGAACTAATTTTCTGTTTGAATTGTTTGCCATGTTTTTTCACCTCCTGTAATATTACATTATAAGAAAAAACCTTTGCTTTTTCTAATACTATCATTTGTTAAAATGAGAAAAAATAAACAAGTAATTTTTTCCAAACTAAAATAAAAATAATCTTGCAATTTGAAATTTTTAAAGTTATAATGGGAAAGATACAAATAAGAGGTGGAAAATATGTATAAATTAGTAGCAATTGATTTAGATGGAACATTGTTAAATCAATATGGAATAGTTACAGATAATACAAAAAATGTAGTTCAAAAAACCATAAAAAAAGGAATTCATGTAATACTTGCATCTGGAAGACCAATTGATTCAATGAAAGCTATAGCAAAAGAAATTGGAAGCAAAAATTATTTTATTGCTGGAAATGGAGCAATTATTTATGATATTCAAAAAGATGAAATTATATATAATAATTTTTTGCCAAAAGAAAAAATTTTAGAAATCATAAAAATATGTGATGAAAATAGTATATCATATAATGTATATACTGATAAAACAATAATTGCAAATGCTTTAAAATACAATGTTTTATATTATCAAAAAGAAAATTTAAAAAAAGAAGAAAGTAAGAAAACTAAAATTAGTATTGTCGAAAATATTTATGAATATGTAAAAAATACAAAAGAAAATAAATTTTTAAAAATGACAATTTGTGATGAAAATAAAACAGTATTTCAATCAATTATGAGGAAACTAAAAAAAATAGTTGGAATAGAAGTATTAGATGTTTCTCATATGTCTAGAAAAACGATAAAACAAGGAACAGAAGAATATATGATAGAATATTATTATACTGAAATAACAGCTCAAAATGTAGACAAATGGAATGCACTAGAATATTTAATAGAAAAATTAAATATAAAAAAAGAAGAATTAATTGCAATTGGAGATAATATAAATGATAAAAAAATGATTGAAAATGCAGGTTTAGGAATTGTAATGCAAGGAAGTACACCAGAAGTTATAAAAATAGCTGATTACATTACAAAAACAAACAATGATGAAGGAGTAGCAAAAGCATTAGAAAAATTTTGCTAAAGTATAAATTATAAATTAAAAATTAAAATAGCTTTTTGCTATTTTTTTATTTTTACAACCAAATATTACAAAAAAGTTACAAAAATATTAAAATTTAATAACAATATACAATTTCATTGATTTTGAAGTTTATTTGAGTTACAATGAAATAGATGAGTATTTTGTAAAAAAATATAGAAAAATAAATTTTAAGGGAGGAATTTGTAATGGCAACAAATCCAATGCAAAGAAAAGCAAGAAATTCATTTTTATTAGGAATGTTATTAATGTTAGTAATTTCAGGAGCAGTAATAGCATTGCTATTTATGCAGTTAATGAAATTACAACAAGAAGAAAAAGAAGAAATGGCAGCAAGTGTAAATGCTTATGTTTTAAATCAAGACGTTAGTTCAGGACAAGTAATTACAACAGATATGTTAACAACACAAGTAGTAAATAGAAACCTTGTTCCAAGTAATGCTACAAGTGATATATCTGTAATTGAAAATTATTCTCTTCAAGATAAAGAAGGCAATGATGTATATACAAAAGTAGAAAATGGACAAGCTAAATTATATATAAAAATTGCTAGTAAAAATAATAAAGAATATGAGTTAAAATTATCTGATACTAACAATTACTATATTGAAGAAGGACAAGATAGAACTTATATTGAACTAAATAGTGTACCATTAGTAGCAAAAGTTACAATGAAAAAAAATACATTAATCACAACAGAATTATTAAGTAAAAGCGATAATACAGTACAAGATGATGTTAGAAAACAAGAATACAATATGCTAGTATTACCAACAGATTTAGCAACAGGTGATTATATCGATATTCGTTTAATGATGCCATCTGGACAAGACTTTATTGTAGTATCTAAAAAAGAAGTTTCTATACCACAAAACAATGGTGTAGATTCATCAGATACAATATGGGTTAATCTATCAGAAGATGAAATTTTACATATGAGTTGTGCAATTGTAGATGCGTTCCAAAAAAATGGAGCAAAATTATATGCAACCAAATATACAGAAGCAGGAATGCAAGCAGCAGCGACTCCAACATATCCATTAAATGAAAGCACATTAACAATGTTAAGAAATGATCCAAATGTTTTAGAAAGAGCAATGAATGCAATAGCAGCAAGGTATAATAATTCTGATATGACTTCATTAAGAAATAATATTAATTCAGTAATTGAACAACAAGGAGAAGAAGCAAATTCTAACTTAGAGACAAATATGCAAGAAAGTATAACTAATTCTAAAAACTCTAGACAAGAATACTTAGATTCTTTAGCAGGAGTTGTAGAATAATAAAAAAGGGAGAGAAATACACATGAAGAAAATTGGGTTTATAGGAGCCTATGATAAAACAGATTTAATTGTATATGTGGCAAAAATATTAGTAACATTAAATAAAAAAGTGTTAGTAGTTGATTCAACAGTAAACCAAAAAGCAAGATATATTGTACCAGCTATAAACCCAACTATAAAATATGTTACAAATTTTGAAGACATTGATATAGCAGTAGGGTTTGAAAATTTAAGCGATATAAAAAAATATTTAGGTGTAGCAGAAGAACAAGAATTAGAATATGATATAGCTTTAATCGATACTGATAACCCAGAAGGCTTTGAAAACTTCGAATTAAAAACAGCTCGGAAAAAATTATTTTGTAACTTCTTTTGATAACTATTCTTTAAAAAAAGGATTGGAAATACTTCATGGATTAAAAGATGTAATAAGTCTAACAAAAATATTATTTTCGAAAGAAATGTTAAAAGAAGAAGATGATTATTTAAATTTCCTTTCATTAGGATATAAAACAGTATGGAATGAATATAAAATTTATTTTCCAATTGAAAATGGAGATTTAAATGTTATTTATGAAAATCAAAGATTAGCAAAAATAAAATTCAAAAAATTAAGTATCCAATATAAAGACGGATTAGCATACATTGCAGAAGAAATATTGGAAAATGTAAGTGAAGCTAACATAAGAAAAACAATTAAATTAATTGAAAAAGGAGTATAGCAATGTCAATTGTAACATTTTGGAATAATGGAGAAGAGCAAACAGGAAAAACACTATCTTTAGCTGCAATTTGCACATATTTAGCAATCGAACATAATTATAGAATACTAGTTATTTCAACAGGATACAAAGACGAAAATTTAGATAATTGTTTTTGGACACCAAATAGAACTAAGAAAAATCTAGGATTATTTGGACCAAACACAAATATGGCAATGGAAGAAGGAGTTGCAGGATTAATAAAGATAATGAGAAGCAATAAATTATCTCCAGATCATATTACAAATTATACAAAAATCATATTCAAAGATAGATTAGAGATCCTGCCAACTTTTAAAGGCGATATAAATGAATATAATAATGAAATAAGAAAATATTATCCAGATATTATTAATTTGGCAAATAGTTATTATGATTTAGTGTTTGTAGATTTAGACAAACAAGTAAGAGACGATATAGAAGAAACTATTCTAAATAATTCTAATTTAATTGTTGCAAATTTAAGTCAAAGATTGACAAGTATAAATATATTTGCACAACTTAGAGAAGAAAATAATATTTTTAAATCTAAAAAAACATTATTATTAATTGGAAGATATGATAAATTTTCAAAATATAATATAAAAAATATATCAAGATATTTAGGAGAAAAGAATAAAGTTTCTACAATTCCATATAATACATTATTTTTTGAAGCTTGTGAAGAAGCAACTGTACCAGATTTATTCTTAAGACTAAAAAGAACAGAAGAAGATGATAGAAATGGTTTTTTTATTGCAGAAGTAAAAAGAACAGTAGATAACATAATATATCGTTTAGAAGATTTAGCCATGAAAATGTAAAGGAGGAAAACTTTAAAATGACAATAACTAACATCTTATTAACACTAGTAGTACTAAGCATAGCGGGTTACACTATTTTCTATATTATTAAGAAAAAGAAAACAGCAGAAGTAGAAGTTCAAGTAGATGTAGATGACAAAACTTATACTATAGAAAAAATGATGGAATTCGTAAAAAGAAGATTAGACGAGATTACAAAAATTAACCTTTATGATATTGGGCTTTCAGAAGAAGAATTAAAAAGAAGAAAAAATAAAAAATATGAATTAAAAAAGGCATTAAAAGGATGTACCTATGGTGATGTAAATGATAAAAAATATGTAAAAGAATTGATTTTTGATTTACTAGAACATGAATATGGTGTAACAGAAGGAAATATATCAAAAGCTATTCCTTTTGATATTCCATCTCTTTTAACTGCACAAGATAAATTTGATATATTAATTTATACATACAAAAAGGAATTTGGATATGAAGCTTTAACAGAACTAATCAAAAAATACGATTTAGCAAGTTTAAAATACGTTGAAGGAGAAACTAAACCTTCTTATGTAATAACAAGTAATGAAATTGAAGAAATTTATGAAAAAGAAAATATAGTATTATCTTTTGCAGACAAATTATCTGTTGTTGTACAGAGAATTTATCAACATTATAAAGGATATAGTAGTATTGATGAAGTAAGAGATATGAATATAGATGGTGTATCTGGCGGAGTATCTGGATTACCAGAAAGCTTCTTAAGCCAAGTTGCACAAGTAGATGGGGATTACTTAGAACAAGTATCAGAACACAAAGTACCAAGAGCATGTGACAGTATTTGGATATTCTTCCAAGGTAAATCTATTCGTTTAGCATTTTTATCATTTGGAACAGAAGCAGAGCTAAAAAGAGTTTGCCAAAATATTTATAAATATAACAATCCAGGTCAGTTATCTGATACAAATGGTTATAAAATTAATGAAATGAAAGACGGTTCTCGTGTCGTTGTTGTTAGACCAAGTTTCTCTGAAACATGGGCATTCTTTGTAAGAAAATTTGATGTTAAACGTTCTACATTAGAGCAATGGTTTAAAGGAGAACCTGGATGTGAAGATTCAATTGAATTATTAAAATATTTAGTAAAAGGAGCAAGAATTATATCAATTACTGGTGAGCAAGGTTGTGGTAAAACAACTATGCTTATGGGAATGATTGAAAATATTTATGAAACAATGAACATCCGTGTTCAAGAAACTGCATTCGAGCTTCACTTAAGAAAAATTTACCCAACAAGAAATATTTTAACATTCCGTGAAACAGAAACAATTTCAG
>CANRFX010000012.1 GCA_947629995.1 uncultured Clostridia bacterium
TCATTTACCATATTTTTACATTTCCTTTATCTTTTATTTTTTATGCTAATAGAATATATTTTATTTTTATTGGTAACACTATTTATTAGATAATCGTTTTCACTCATGATACCATACTTTTCTAGATAATTCAAGTGTTTTCGTTATTTTTAATGTCATTATTTTTCACTATTATCATACTTTTAATGTGTTCAATATTTAATTTCCTGTTGTTATACTTATATTAATACTTTTAGTACATGGAGGTACGAAATGAGTTCAGTTCAAAAAGCAAATATAGATAAAATTTTTGGTAAAGTGTTAAGAGATTTTCGAAAAAAAAATAAATTAACTCAAGAAGAATTATCTGAAAAATTAGGAATTTCATTAAAATATATTTCAAGAATAGAAAATGGAAATAATGGTGTTAAAACAGAAACTTTAATAAAATATATGAATA
Organism: uncultured Clostridia bacterium; assembly: GCA_947629995.1. Lineage (GTDB taxonomy): Bacteria > Bacillota > Clostridia > TANB77 > CAG-508 > CAG-269. Next base: position 440 of record CANRFX010000012.1, read on the forward strand.
TATTAGGCATTACTCCAAATACAATTTTTAAAGATTTATTAACTAATCCAAATTCTATAAAAAATGCTGAAATTTCTGAAAAAATTGTTAAATTATCTGATGAAAAAAAAGATTTCTTAAATTCTATTATTGATTTGCTAGAAAATTTGGATATTAAAAAAGATGAATAAAAAATAAAAACCAACTTCATTTATTTATTAAAAGTTGGTTTTATTTTTTATTATTTTATTCTTTCCAGAAAGCTTTATAAGTTTCATAAGCTGAATAAATATCATATTTGCTAGTTACTTCATATGGTGCATGCATTGATAAAACAGGAACTCCACAATCAATTACATCTGTACCTTTGTTAGCTAAGATATATGCAATTGTTCCTCCTCCTCCAATATCAACTTTTCCTAGTTCTGTTAATTGAAATTTAATTTCATTTTTTTCTAATATGTTTCTTACCCAGGCAACATATTCTGCATTTGCATCAGAAGCACCTGATTTTCCTCTTGCTCCTGTATATTTTACTAAAGCAATTCCCTTTCCTAAAAATCCTGCATTTGTTTTATCTGATACAGAACTATAAATTGGATCAAACCCTGCATCTACATCAGATGATAACATTTTTGAAAAACAAAATACCTTATCTAATAAATTTGGTTTATTTACTCCTAATTTATTTAATATTTCTGAAACAAAGAAATCAAACATATGTGATTCCATTCCTGTATTTCCCATGCTTCCTATTTCTTCTTTATCTGATAAGATACATATTGCCGTATTTTTTACTTGATTTAATTCCATCATTGCTACTAACGAAGTATATGCACATACTTTGTCATCTTGACCATAAGCTGCTACCATACTTTCGTCAAATCCTAAACTTCTTGCTTTAAATGCTGGAACTAATTCTAATTCTGAACTAACAAAATCTGCTTCTGTAATTCCATATTTTTGATTTAAAATTGTTAATATATTTAGTTTTACTTTTTCTGTTATTTTTTCATCTTCATATGGAATACTTCCAATTAATAAATTTAATGCTTCTCCACCAATTCCATCTTTTAATTTTTTCTCCATTTGTTCTTGTGCTAAATGTGGTAATAAGTCTGTTATTGTAAATATTGGATCATTTTCATCTTCTCCAATATTAATTTCTATTTTTTCTCCATTTGATTTGACAATTACACCATGTATGCTAAGTGGAATTGTTGTCCATTGATATTTTTTTATGCCGCCATAATAATGTGTTTTAAAATATGCTAAGTCTGTATCTTCATATAAAGGATTTGGCTTTAAATCTAATCTTGGTGAGTCAACATGTGATCCAATAATATGCATTCCATTTTCTACTGGCTCTTCCCCTATTATTGCTAGATACATACTTTTTTCTCTATTTATAAAATAAATTTTATCTCCTGGTTTTAATGTTTCAAATTCTATTATATCTTTATATCCATTTGCATCTGCAATTTTTCTTGCTTCTTTAATAAATTCTCTTTCTGTTTTTGCTTTATTCATAAAGTTCATATAATTTTTAGATAATTTAAAAATTTCTTCTTTTTTTGCCTCATCTAAATTCTTCCAGCCACTTTCTTTTTTGTTGAAAAGTTTTTCCTTTTGTTCTTCTCCCATTTTCATACTTCCTTTCTCTTTTTATTTGCAAAATAATTTTATCATATCATTATTTATTTTTCCAGCTTTTTAATAATTTATTCTAAAAAACTGGTTATACTAATTTTAAAATTATTTTAAGGAGTGTTTTTTATGAATTCTTTATGGCTTGATTCAATCGAAAAATTAAAATTGTTTCCTTCCCTTTCAAAAGATATTAAAACAGATATATGTATTATTGGTGCAGGAATTTTTGGACTTACATGTGGATATTATTTAAGCAAATTAGGTTTTAAAGTTACTATTTTAGAAAAAGATTCTGTTGGCGAAAAAGCAACACGGTCATACTACTGCTAAAATTACAAGTGCACATGGTCTATTTTATGATTATTTAATTAAATCACATTCAAAAAAATTTGCAGCAAACTATTTAGAAGCAAATGAAAAGGCTATTGAAAACATTAAAGAAATTGTTGATTCTGAAAGGATTAAATGTGATTTTGAATATCAAAATAACTATGTTTATACAACTAATAAATCAGAAGTATCAAATATAAAGAAGGAAGTTGAAGCTGTTGAATCTTTAGGGTTCCCTTGTGAATTTGTTACTAAAACAGGTTTACCTTTTGAAATAGAAGGTGCTATTTGTTTTAAAAATCAAGCACAATTTCATCCTCTAAAGTATTTATATGGTTTATGCAATAGCATTATTTCTCATAATGGAAATATTTATTCTAATACCGTTGCAACAAATTTGGAACAACTTATAGACAACACCTATGTTGTTCATACAAAGTATCATAAAGTAAAATGTGAGTATGTAATTGTTGCTACACATTACCCTTTTATAAATTTTCCTGGCTTTTATTTTACTAAAATGTACCAATCTACTTCTTATATTATAGCAATCGACCCTAAGAAAACTTTATTTAATGGTATGTATATTAGTAGCTCTGAACCTATCTTTTCTTATCGTACAGCAAAATTAGGAGGAAAAAAACTTTTACTAATTGGTGGCGGAGACCATAAAACAGGGCATCCCTCTTGTTACCAAGATACGTATGGTATACTTGAAAAAGAAGCTAGAAAATATTACCCTGAATGTGAAGTTTTATATAAATGGAATACTAGAGATTGTATTTCTTTAGATAAAATTCCTTATATTGGTCAATATTCAAGCGCCATGCCAAATGTATTTGTTGGTACTGGTTTTAAAAAGTGGGGTATGACTTCTTCTAATGTAGCTGCAAATATTATTGTTGATAAAATCTGCGATAAAAAGAATAAATATGAATATTTATTTAAGTCTTTACGTTTAAAACCAATAAAAAATAGAGATGAAATGAAAAATATGATTGTGCAATCTGCAAATTCTTTATTATTTGACAAGTTAAAAGATGCTAATTTATCTTTTGATGAAATCGCGTATAACTCTGGAAGTATTATTGAAATTAATAATGAAAAAATTGGAATTTATAAAGATCCGAATGGAAAAATCTATGCTGTTAAGCCAATTTGTACTCACTTAGGTTGTCTATTAAGTTGGAATGATATTGATAAAACTTGGGACTGTCCTTGCCATGGTTCTCGATTTGATTATCGTGGTAAAAATATTTATGACCCTGCTTTTCGTGATTTAGATTTTTATGATTTAAATGATTAGTATTAATTTATTAATATATTTTTAATTTTATTGACTTATCCATTTTTTTTTGCTACAATCTCATTAACAATCATATATTTATATACTTATTTTTTGTTTATTGAACTAGATTTCTCCTAAGCAAGTAAATCTAGTTCTTTTTTATATTCCAAAAAAGTTTTCATAAAATATTGACTACAACATGTGTTTATGATAATATTATAAAAAATAAAAAGGGAGGTATAAATATGTTTAATACCAGAAGTTATACTACTTCAGCATTAGATAGTGCAATTGGAAGTTCTGTATGGATAATTGTATCTTTAATTTTAGCTATTATAGGAGGAATATTAGTATATTTTTTATTCTTAAGCAAAAAAAATGAAGAAAAGTTTACAGGTTTTCTTAGATGGCTATATGATTTTCTATCATTTAAAAAAATGTTTTTAGAATCATTACTAAAAATTACCTATTTAGTATTTGCAATTTACATTACTTTATCATCTTTTGCTATAATAGGAACTAATTTCTTTGGATTTTTAGCTACTTTATTACTAGGAAATGTTGTTTTAAGAGTTATTTACGAATTTTCTTTAATTTTATTAGTAATTTGTAGAAACACAACAGAAATCGCTAAAAACACAAAAAAAGCTGATACTAAATAAAAACTTCCTTTATGGAAGTTTTTTATTTACTTAAATTTATTAGCAATAAAAAATATTTGATAAACTCTTTTTTTTATTATATAATAAATATTAGGTAACTATTTTTCTATTGCTTTTATAATTTGCTCTAATGAAATTGGACCCTCTCTTAAAATTTTTATAGGTTTTGATACACAATCTACGATTGTACTTCCTTTACCAAATGATACATTTCCCTCCAACATTCCATCTAGAGTAGGACAAGCCTTTTCTATTTCATCTAAATTTGTACAAACAGGACTGCCACTTTGATTAGCGCTTGTCATAAAAAGCGGACTACCAGTTTTTCGTATTAATTCTTCAAGTGTTTTTGAGGATGCCATTCTTACTGCAATTGTTAAACTACCATTATTAATATATTGGGGCAATTCTGGTCTTTTCATTAAAATTAGTGTAATAGGACCTGGCATAAAGTTACGAATTAATTTTTCTATTTTTTTATCTACTATTGCAATACTTTTTATCTGTTCCTCATTTGCACACATAATTGGGAATAATTTTTTAGCAGGACGATTTTTGGTAGCCATTAGATTATTATGTGCCTTTACTGAATTTATACGTGCACATATACCATATACTGTATCAGTAGGAACACTGATTACACCATCTTTTTTAAGTATATTTGCTAGTTCATCTATTTCGTTTTGTGTATATCTCTTCATCATATTACGTCCTTTCTTCCATGTATTTTAGCACATTTGGTGTAATAATTCAACTGTACTCTGTACTTTATTATGTATTTTAATAAAAAATTATAAATGTTTAATTGAGTTATAAGAAAAATTTAAAGGAGATATAAAAATGACTGATTTTTTAAAAATTAAAAATTATTATGCACAATCTAATGAAAAAGATAGACTATTTAATGATAATAGTGGAAAACTAGAATATGAAATGACAATGAAAATATTAAAAAAATATTTACCTCAACATGCAAAAATTTTAGATTTAGGAGGAGGTGCCGGTGTATATAGTTTCAGTTTAGCAAAATTAGGATATAATGTTTATCTTGCTGATTTATCGAAGAAACTAATACAACAAGCTATAGAAGAGAACACTAAAAAAGAAAAGAAAATAATATCTTGCGATATAGTTAATGCTGTAGACTTAACAATATATGAAAATGAGCAATTTGACGCTGTTTTATTATTTGGGCCACTTTATCATCTTTTAGAAAAAGGTGAAAGAGAACAATGTTTAAAAGAAGTAAACAGAGTTTTAAAAAGTAATGGAATGATTTTTGCAAGTTTTATTCCATATTTATCAGGAAGTATTGCAATTATAGATAGATATTTTAAACATCCTGAACAAGTTGATGCCAATAATCTTGATAAAGTATTTAAAACTGGAAAATTTAATAACCTATCTGATAAAGGCTTTCAGGAAGGTTATTATCCGACTGTAAATGAAATAGAAAATTTATTTGCAAAATGTAAATTTCATAAGATAGAGATAAAATCCATTAGAGGTATAGGATACGAAAAAGAAGATAATATATATAGTATAAAGGAAAAGAAAATATTTAATAAGATTATGGATTTAATAGAAGAAACTTCAAATAAATTAGAAATTATAGAAATGTGCGGTCATGCAATGTATATTGGAAAAAAATTATAATATTATATTACTTTTTGCTTTAAATAATTTTGGACACCCCACACCTCAAAAACTAAATTTTCTAACAAATATATAGTAAATTTTTTCTTACCTTTTCATATAATATTAAAGAGGTGATTTTTTTGAATAATATGAATTTTGATGAAAATACAATTAATAAATTAAAAGATATGATAAATAGAGGAGAACTAAATGATGTTATTTCTCAAATTCCACCTGAAATGATACAAAATTTTTCTTCTATGATGAAGAATAATTCTCGGAGCAAATCAAAATACTCAAAACTCCAACAATACTAATGCTAGTAATACTAATAATACCGCAAATGGTTATAACTCTGGAAATAATGGTAATAATATGGATTTTGATTTTAGTAAAATAGATATGAATACAATTTTAAAAATGAAATCTATTATGGAAAAATTAAATAATTCAAATGACCCAAGATCAAATTTACTTTATTCTTTAAAGCCTTACTTACGTGAAAATAAAAAAGAAAAATTAGATCAATATGCAAATATGCTAAATATAGCTAAAATCGCAGATTTACTAAAAAATGATAACAAGGAGAATTAATAATAAATGAATTATTTTTATCCCCCTTACATACCAAGGCCTTTTCATTCAAATTACAATGATTATAAAGAAAAAGAATTTCATCATGAAGAAGATACTGTTTTAAATAAGCAAAAATCATCTAGTTATTCTTCTTTTGGTCCAATTAGCTTCAAAAATCCTATTTTTACTAATAATATAGATGAACCTATTTTTGAAATTTTTGGAATTGAATTATATCTAGATGATATTATTATTATTGGTTTATTATTTTTACTTTATAAAGAAGGTGTACAAGACGAACTCTTATATATTGCTTTAATTCTGCTTTTGGTGGGATAAAATATCATTCAATTATAATTTTATTGTCTTGAATTGCAATATAAGCTTGTTTATGCATAATTTCTTCATCTCGATTAATTTCTTTTACAATATTTGCAATTCTAATTTGCACAGTATCTACTAATCCTGCTGCTATTATCGCTTGCCTGTTTCCTTTTGCACCAGCATGTGCTAATCCTCTTAATGCTCCTTGTATTATAATATTATCTGAAGCTACAACTTCCGCTCCTGAATTAACATCTCCAATGATTACTATACTTCCTTCTGTTTCTATTTTTTGTCCAGATCTTAAAGATCCTCTATGGAATTTTGTTTCTGATACTGCAATTTCTTTTTCAAAAGTCTTTTTTATGCTATGTAGACCTAATCCTTTTGGCATATCAAAATCAATTTCTACATCAATTTTTTCCTTTATTAGTTCTTTTATTTCGTCTATTTCTTTATTTTTTAATACTTTTCCTGTAACTAAAATTGGAGTTTTTTCGTCTTGATATAATTTTTTAAGCTCTGGTAGTTTCTTTTTTAAACTTGCTATAATATCTTTTTGCTCTGCTTCATCACTTAATTTTATTATAATTTCGTTTTTTCTTAAATTAATGCTAATACAATTTTTCATTTTTACATCCTTTCTTATCTCATAATTTCAATATATGGTGTAGCACTCATATTTTCTTCTACATTTTGTGTATTCATTCCAAAATATTCTGCCATTATGTCTCTTGCTACTTCTGCCGTATAATTTCCATGTCCACCATTTTCTACTACTGTAACAATTGCTATTTCTGGTTTTTCAAATGGAGCAAATCCTACAAACCATGCATGAGTTTGATTGTTTGGAGCTTCTGCTGACCCGGTTTTTCCTCCTACACTAATATTGAAGTTCCTAAAGGTTGAATATGCAGTTCCTGCACCATCACTCGTAACAGATTTCATTCCTTGTAATATTGCATTTAAATTTTGTTGGTTTATTTGTATTCCTTCGCTATTGTTTTCTTCTGTTAAACCTAATTTTTTGTTTACAAATTGGTTTATCTCTTCTCTTGATGCTTCTGAACCGTCTGATTTTCTAATTGTTTTTACTACTGATACATCTATTTGATTACCACCATTTGCAAGAATACTTATATATCTTGCCATTTGTACTGGACTAAATTCGTTGTCGTTTTGCCCAATTGCTGCTTGCAATGTAAATCCAGGATTCCAATATGCATCATTTGGATGAACTATTGCTCTTGTTTCTTTACTTGCTAATACTCCTTGTGTTTCCCCTTGTAATTCTATTCCTGTTTTAGATCCTAGGCCAAAATATTTAGCATATTTTACTAATGTGTCTATTCCCATTCTGTCTGCTGTATCGTAAAAAAAGTAGTTACAAGATTGTTCTATTGCACTTGTTACATTCATATAGCCATGCCCTGAACGGTTCCAACATTTTGGTTGATAATCACTATATTTTCTGTAAGTTCCTGTGTCGTTAATTCTTGTTTGAATGTTGATTGTTCCTGATTCTAATCCCGCTATTGCAGTTACCATTTTAAATGTAGATCCTGGTGAATAAGAATTTTGAACTGCTTTATTTACTAATGGTTTGTATTGATTATCACGATATTTTGCCCAATTTTCTTCACTTATTCCACCTACAAAATCTTCTGGGTAATAATCTGGATAACTTGCCATTGCTAAAATCTCTCCTGTATTTACATTCATTACCACACATGCTCCTGCATTGGTGTTGAACTTCTGTCCAAATCCTCCTGATGCAATTTTTTGAATGTTTGCCGCTAATGCGTTTTCTGTGATTCTTTGTAGATTAGCATCAATTGTAAGAACTATGTCAGATCCTGCTATTGCTTCTTTTGATACATATTCTGCAGTTGTTGTACCATCTACTGCCATATCAATTTGTTTTATTCCATTTTTTCCTTTTAGATATTCTTCGAATACATACTCAATTCCTGTTTTTCCAATTAAGTCATTTTGACTGTATGTTTCTTTTCTTGATTCATATTCAGTTGCATCAATTTGCGAAGCATATCCTAATATGTGTGATGCTAAATTTCCAGAAGGATACTGCCTTATTGGTTCTACTACAATGTTAATTCCAGCAAACTTGTCTGAACTTTCACTAAATTCTGCTACCGCTTCTCTTGTAATGCTTTTTGATATTTGTACTGATTTTGTACTGCTATATCCATTTTGTACAAGTAAATATCTAATTCCTATTATTTTTCGCGCATCTTGAATATTATTGGTATCTATTTGATATTTATCTTTGAATTTATAAAAAGCTTGTTGTGCCGAAATATTTTTGTCTAGTTTATTTGATTCTTTCCATTTTTCTAAAGTTTCTCCACTTATTGTGAATTCAAATGGGTCTATTTTTATGGGAAATATGTCTGAATAAGAACATTGATACTTTTCTAATACTTGTACCATATTAAGGATTGCTTGGTTTAAATTTTGAGTGTCTACTTTACTTTTATACATTTCTAATGAAAATTCCATCTTTGAGGTTACAAGAGGAGTTCCTGTTTTGTCTAAAATTGCTCCTCTTGCCGCTTCTAATGTGGTTTCACGGGTTAATCTAGTATTTGACTGTTCTCGATATTCTGCACCATTTACAATTTGGAGTGAAAAAAGTTGCGCAATTAGAATAATACCAACTATATAAATTAATAATGTTAATATGTTAAATCTTAGATTAATATTGGCTTTTTTTTGTGTTCGCTTTGCCAAATTTTCACCCTCTTTCTATTTATAATCATACTAATATAAAAATTGTCAAAATGCTCCGTCCCCAATGACAAAATTGTCAAATTGCTCCGTCCCCATCGACAATTTAAAAATATCTGGTTAAAATTTTGTTTCCTTTATATTCATTTTCTATATAGTATCCTGCTTTTTGTATTATTGGATATGTTATTATTGTTAAAATTACATTGTATAGTACTTCTATTGCTAATATTCTAATGAAATTAATTATTTCTACATTTATTGATACTATGATGTAGTTTATTAAATATACTATTACTTCAAATATTATTGTTGCTACCATTACCATTACCATGATTGTCATTCTACTGTCTTTTGAAAAGTTTTTGTCAAATATCATAGCTAAAAATCCAATTATTCCTAGTCCTAGACAGTTTACTCCTATTCTTGCTCCTATAACAAAATCTAAAAATAATCCTACTGTTAAGCCATAGATAGTACCCATTGTTTTGCTTCCGAATAATCCTATAAATAGTATGAATATTACAAATAGGTTTGGCATAACTCCTGCTATTGTAAACCAATTAAAAAGGTTTGCTTGTAAGATATATAGTATAATTGTTGTTATTATTAAGGCAATATTTATGATTACTTTTCTCAATTGGTTCACCTCTTTTTATTATAGTTTTTTATATGACTTTATTTTGTTTGTATTTGCTCTATTACTATTGTTATTGATTTTTCATCTGTTATTTTTTATTTATTATTTATTACTAGTACTGTATCTAATTTGTTAAAGTCAACTGCTGTTTCTATTAGTGCATAACGGTCTGTTAAGTTTTGTGTGTTTGTAACTTTTTTTACTGTTCCTATATGAATTCCTTTTGGATAAATTCCGCCTAGTCCTGATGTTTCTATGCTATCTCCTTGAATTATATTTGCTTCTGTTGGAATATACATTGCTCTTAATAAAGACATATCGTCTAATGTTCCTTTACATACAATGCTATCTTTTGTTGTACTCATAGAACAACTAACTGAACTTGCTGTATCAATTATAGTTTGTACTTTTGCTGTTGAGTCTGTAACAGAAATTACATGCCCAACTAGCCCTTTGTCTCCTATTACAGTCATTTGTTCTTCGACCCCATCTTTTTTTCCTATACTGATTACTATTGTTTTAGAATAATTACTTATGTCTTTATTAATGACGTATCCTGGTATTGTTTTGTATTCTCCATATTTTTCTGTTAAATTTAAGTATTCTTTTAATGTTTCATTTTCTGTTTTTATGTTTTCTAATTCTCTTAAGGATTGCTCTAATTGACTGTTTTTTTGCTTTAGTTCTTCGTTTTCTTCGTTTAATTTATTTATGTCTGTAAAAAATGTGTCATTTCCACTTAATTGATTTTTTAAATAAGTTAATCCATTTTGAATTGGCATAACTAAATTACTTGCTATATTTTCAAAAAAAGTATTGTTTGAATCTCCATTTGAAAATATAACAATGAATATTAGAATTATAATTGTTATTACTATGCCTATTATTCCGGCTTTTTTACTTCTATACATTTTTTACTCCTTGTTTATGTTTTTTATCTTCTTTTTCTACTATTTACTAAAACAGTTTTTAGTCTCTCTAAATCTTCTAATGTTTTTCCTGTTCCTCTAACAACTGCATCTAATGGTTCTTCAGCAATATAAACTGGCATTCCTGTTTCCATACTTATTAATTTATCTAAGTTTTTTATTAAAGCTCCTCCACCTGCTAAGACAATTCCTTTTTCCATAATGTCTGATGCAAGCTCTGGTGGCGTTTTTTCTAATGTTAGTTTGACAATTTCTACAATTTTGGAAATTGAGCCTTTCATGGCTTCTTCTATTTGAGTTGATGTTATAGTTACATTTCTTGGTAATCCATCACTTAAATCTCTTCCTCGAATTTCCATTGATTTTTCTGTCATAAGTGGCATTGCACAACCAATTTCTATTTTAATTTGCTCTGCTGTTGTTTCACCAATAGCTAAATTCATTTCGTGTTTAATATAGTTTACAATATCTTCGTCTAATTCGTCTCCTGCTATGCGTAGGGAATGACTAATAACTATTCCTCCTAATGAAACAACTGCTACTTCTGTTGTTCCTCCTCCGATGTCTACAATTATACTTCCACTTGGCTCTCCTACATCCAAGTTTGAACCAATTGCTGCAGCCATTGGTTCTTCAATTAAATATACTTCTTTTGCTCCTGCTTGCATAACAGATTCTTCTACTGCTCTTTCTTCTACTTCTGTAATCCCTGATGGTACTCCAACAACAACTCTTGGCTTTCCAATATTGTATCTTGAACTTATTTTCTCAATTAACTTTTTTAACATTAATTGAGTTGCTGAAAAGTCAGCAATTACTCCATCTTTTAAGGGTCTAACTGCTTTAATTTGTTCTGGCGTTCTTCCGAAGCATTTCTTTTGCTTCGTTTCCAGTTGCCATAATTGTTCCTGTCTTTCGGTCGATTGCTACTACTGATGGCTCTTTTAAAATAATTCCTTTTCCTTTTAAAGTTACTAAAATATTGGCTGTCCCTAAGTCAATTCCTATGTCTTTTGATCCAAATGTAAAAAGTTTCATTTTTTTCTTTCCTTTCCTAATTTTCCTATATTTTAGTCTTTTGTATTAGATACCATTTTAGAAAAGATACTAGTATAAGTTTTATTTCCTATTACTAAATGATCTATTAATTCAATTCCTAGCATATTTGATGCTGTATATGCATAGTCAGTAAATTGAATGTCTTGCGCACTTGGCTTTGCATCTCCTGATGGGTGATTGTGTACCAAGATAATTTTTGGCGCTCTCATTTTTATTGGTTCTTCTAATATATCTTTTATTCCAAGATTTGCAAAATTACTTCCTCCGAACTGAAATGTCTTTTATTTTTAGTATTTCATTTTTATTGTTAAGTATTACTATTTTTAGTATTTCTTTTTGCTCAAATCTTAATTCTTCCATTAGTATTTTTGCTAAATCTTCTGGTTTTTTTATTTTTGCTTTTTTGCAGTTTGTTGGTTTAGACATACGACTAGCTAATTCTCCTACTGCTTTTAATTGTATTGCTTTTACTTTTCCGATTCCTTTAATTTGCATTAAATCTTCTATGCTAATGTTTCTTAAAAAATTAATTCCATCTATTGTATCATTACTTAAGTTTAATATTTTTTGTGCTAGCTGTACAGCTGTTTCTTCTTTTGTGCCTGTTTTTATAATAATGGCTAATAATTCTGCATTAGAAAGTGATTCTTGCCCATACCATTCTAACTTCTCATATGGTCTTTCTAACTCTGGTAATTCTTTCATTTTTATTGTCAAAAAAATTCTTTCCTTTCTTGTTCTGTTTAGCCCCTATTTATATTTTTCTGTAAATAAATATAGCAAGTCCCATACCAATAATACTTGATATACTTATTTTAAACATTAATGCGAAAGTGACTTTTACTACACTTAAATCTAATACTATTGGATTCTCTAGTCCAAAGCTTTGCGAATATGATAACCACCAAAGCCAATCTATTTTTGACGCTAGTTCTCCTAATAGTCCCCCTATTACTAGTCCTGATAAGATAAATATTAATAATATCCATATATTCTTTTCTTTTGTTGCCATTTTGCTACCTCCATTTTTCCATTTTTTATTTTTTCTTACGGCTTGTCCTATTTTATTCTACTTTTGTATTATATATTGAATTAGTAAATTTTTCAAGTAGATTATACAAAAGTTTAATATATTTTGATAAAAGACTGTTAAATAATTATTTAGTGCTTTCTTTAAAGTTTAGTTACCAAAATTTGTGTATTTCAATATAATACAGTATGTAGTATAATATAATTAATAGGATTAAGGGGGTTTTATCTTTATGAAAATTGAAAAGCTTACAGAAAATAAAATTCGTGTGGTTATTCATACTAGCGAATTGTCTACAGATGATGCTGATATTAATAATATTATGCGTGATGCAATGGAATCACAAGAGTTGTTTTTAGATATTTTGAAAAGAGCTGAAAAAGAGGTGTCTTTTTATACTGATGGCTGTAAATTATTAATCGAAGCTTTTTCTTCTTTAGAAGATTGTTTTGTTTTTACAATTACAAAATATTTACCAAACCCTCCTGTTAAAAAGCTAACTAAGCCAAGCGTTAGGCGTAAATCTTTTGTTGATATTCATGAACATATAATTTGTTGTTTTGAAGATTTTGATGTTTTTTGTGATTTTTGTCAAGAAATTAAAAATTTACATAATATTAAAAATGATAAACTTATCAAAAATGCTTCTTTATATTTTTGGAATGATTCTTATTATTTAATTTTAAAAAATATAGATAAAAAATCTGAAGTTAGCCTTTTGCTATACTCTATTTTGTCTGAATTTGCTAAAACAATTTCTTTTTCTAATGATTTTGAAGCAAAGTTATTGGAGCATGGTAAAATTATTATGAAGAAAGATGCTATTACAATGGGGATTAATTTTTTTACTAATTAATAATATAAACATGGAACAAAAATTTTATAAGCAATTTTTTGCATAAAAAATTTTTGTTCCATTTTTTTGTTTAATAAATATATAATTGTGGATTATATTTTACACCGTTTTTTCTGATTTCTAAGTGTAAATGTGGTCCTGTTGAATTTCCTGTTGATCCAACTGCTGCTATTTGTTGTCCTTGTGATACGCTTGCCCCTGCTGATACATATAATTTACTACAATGTCCATAACATGTTTGTACTCCGTTTGCGTGTGTTACGATTAAGAAGTTTCCATATCCACTCATCCATCCAGAGTATGTTACTGTTCCAGCTGCTGCTGCTAAAATTGGCGTTCCAGCTGCTGCTGCAATATCTAGCCCTGCATGTGTTCTGAAGTTTCTAACACTTTCTGCACTTCCGTATCTGGAAGATATTATTCCTGATACTGGCTTTATGAAACTGATACCTAAATCAACTTTTGCAGTTGATATTGTAGATGCATTACTGTATGTTCCTGATGATACATATTTAGTAGTATTGCTTGTTTTTTTGCTTGATACTGAAACTTTTTGTACAGGTGGAGCTACATATAATTTTGATATTGCATCTTCTGTAGTAGTGATCTCTGCTAAGTTTTGCTCATATTTTTCTACAATTGATATTTTTTCTGTGTTGTTACTTTTTTTGTCTTTTAACCCTTGTACTACGTTTTCAGCTTCTTCAAATGTGGAAACATATATTTTTTCTTCATTGTTATCTAATATTGCATAATAACGGTAATATGGTATTCCTTGTTCTTTTACTTTTTCAAATATTTCTTCATCATTTGGTGTTATATCTTTTTTTAATAAACATAGTTGGTATTTTGGAAGATTGTCCACTTGTACAAATGCTATATTTTGGTTTTCTTCTTCACCATTTTCTATATAATTATTGATTTTATTTTGTAATTCTGATTTATTTTCTGTGTATCCTATTTGTTCTCCATTTATAAAAACGCTATAGGTTGGTTTGTATAGGAATGCTATTGCTCCTACTATTAAAAATATGGAAATTGCAAAAAGAATGATAACTTTTATACTTCGTTTAGTGTGTATCATTACTTTTTTTAACATGTTTTTCCCTCCTCTGTGTTTTTGCTATTTTTAATAAATGTTATTGTAATAATATTGTAATATTTGTTTTTTTGCAAAGATATTGCTTTCTCAATTTCCGTAGATTTTTTTAGATTTTTTTGTTTTATCTCTTTTTTATTCCATTTATCTCCTATTTTCGCTCCTAAATCTTGTAATAGTTTCTTTGCTAAGTAAAAATACCTACAAGACATTTTGCAGGTATCTATTTTTTATTGTTGTAATTCTGTTTTTACTGTACTTATTTCTGTAGTTGTTGCTTTTTGTGCAGGGACATAGTATCCCTTTGTTTGTGCTATTTTAAATAATTCGTATTGAAAGCTTTCGTCATTGTTTCTTATTTGTTGAAAAGTTTGTCTTAAGACCATATTTTCAGTTTCTGATATTGCTGTTTGGTAAGAGTTTAAGTCTGCTTTTACACTTCCTAATATATCGTTTACCATTGTTTTCTCGTCCATAAATTTTCCTCCTTAATTATTTAAAAATGTCATTAATTTTTGTTTTGTGTTTAATGCATCTTGTGCTGATTTTGCAAATAGTTGCTTTATTTGTGGGTCAACAGCTTGTGAAGAATAAGTATTTAATTTTTGATATGCAGTTTCATGTGCACCTATTAAGTGTCTTAAATGTTGTAATTCTATTTGATTTAAGTCTGCCATTTTTATCATTCCTTTCCTAGTTTATTTCTTTTTACATTGTTTCCATTTTTTTGTTTTTTATACTAAAAAAGAATATCAAAAAAACGAAATATAAAAAATAAAACCAATTTTTGCTTTAAAACTGGTTTTATTTTTGTATTTTAGTTTTTGGTTAATTATATTATCTCTAAGTTTGCATATTTTGCCATTAACCTTTTATGTCCTACTTTGTCAAAGTCAATATCTACTTTTAGGTCGTCTCCTTCTGGCTCTACCAGGCTAATTGTTCCTTCTCCAAATTTTTTATGCAATATTCGAACTCCTGATTTATACTGTGATAAATCTACTGTATTACTGCTGTTTGATGTTTTTTGGTTGAAGGCATTTAAGAAACTTTCTGCTGTTCTTTTGAATGCAAAACTTACCGCTGGTTCTTTTTCTTTTATTTTGTAAGTTTTTATTTCGCTATTATTTTTATTGCTTCCATAATTCCATGAATATGTAGAATCTTTGAATATTTCGTCTTTATTAGATGTTCCTCCAAAAGCTTCTTCATAGCCTTCTAATAGTTCTTGTGGTATTTCTTCTAAGAATCTTGATACTGGGTTATAACTAGTAGAACCAAATATTGTCCTTTGTTTGCTACAAGTTAAGAATAGGTTTTCTTTTGCTCTTGTAATTCCTACATAGCATAGTCTTCTTTCTTCTTCAAGTTCTTTTGGCTCCATTTGTGATTGGTAGCCTGGAAAGATTCCTTCTTCCATTCCTACTAAAAACACAACTGGATATTCTAGCCCTTTTGCAGTATGAAGCGTCATAAGGGTTATTGAATCTTCTTGTTCTTCTACATTGTCTAAATCGCTTGATAATGTGATTCCTTCTAAGAACTCACTTAATGAATTTTCTGCTGATTCTTTTTCAAATTCTATTGCGACAGTTAAAAATTCTTCTAAGTTTGCTATTCTATTTTCTGCTTCTATTTTGTTTTCTTGCTCTAATGCTTTGGTGTATCCTGTTTTTTTCAATGTTAGTTCTATTAATTCTGATATAGATAACTTGTCTTTTTTCTGTTTTAGTTCTTCTATTGTATTGATAAATTCACGTGAATTTAAAAATACTCTGTTTAGCCCATATTCGTCTGCTTTTTTTATTATTTCATACATTGATTTTTCTGATACTTCTGCTAGTTGTTCTATTTTATCAAGGCTTGTTTTTCCAATTCCTCTTTTTGGTTCATTTATAATTCTTTTTAAACTAAAATTATCGGATGTATTTTGGATTAATCGTAAATATGCAATTATATCTTTTACTTCTTTTCTATCGTAAAATTTTAGTCCTCCTACTATTTTATAAGGTATTTTTTCTCGTCTTAATATATCTTCTATTGCTCTTGATTGTGTATTCATTCTATATAATACCACAAAGTCTGAATATTTATAATATTCTTCTCTTTTTAAATGTTCAACTTGTTCTATAATGTAACTTGCTTCATCATATTCGTTGTTTGCTTGATAAACATGTACCTTGTTTCCTTCATCATTTTTGGTCCAAAGTTCTTTTTTATATTTTACTTCATTGTTTTTTATGACACTATTTGCTACTTTTAATATATTTTGTGTACAACGATAGTTTTGTTCTAGTTTTATTATTTTTGTGCCTGGAAAATCTTTTTCGAAGTTTAAAATATTAGTAATATCCGCTCCTCTAAAAGAGTATATTCCTTGGTCATTATCTCCAACTACTGTGATGTTTCCATGTCTTGATGCAAATAATGTAATTAAGGTAAATTGTGCTTTGTTTGTGTCTTGATATTCATCTACTAAAACATATTGAAATTTATTTGCATAATATTCTAATATATCTGGATTTTCCATTAAAATTCTAATTGTATAATTTATGATGTCATCAAAATCAATTGCATTGTTTTCTTTTAGTCTTTTTTGATATAATTCATATATTGTTGCTATTTTTTCTTTTCTGAAGTCTCCTTGTGCTTTTACAGCATACCTTTCTGGCTCTAACATTTCGTTTTTAGCGTTGCTTATTTCAGATAATACACTTCTATCTGAAAATAGTTTGTCATCTATATTTAGTTCTTTTATACATGTTTTTACTAGTGTTCTTTGGTCTCCAGCATCAAAAATAATAAATGAAGGTTCAAATCCAATTCTTTCTATGAATCTTCTTAAGATCTTAACACAGATTGAATGAAATGTACCCATCCAAATTTCTGAAGCGTTATCTCCTACTAAGTTTGCTACTCTTTCTTTCATTTCGTTTGCTGCTTTGTTAGTAAAAGTAATCGCTAAAATGTTCCATGGTTTTACTTTCTTTTCTCCAATTAGATATGCTATTTTATGTGTTAATACTTTTGTCTTTCCACTTCCAGCTCCTGCTATTACTAGACATGGTCCTTCTGTGTTTACTACTGCTTTATATTGTTCTTCGTTTAGTTCTTTTAAAATTTCTCGCATTTGTTTTTTCCTTTCTCAAATATGTGTTTGTATTTTACTATATTCATTTTAAAATTTCAAGATGTTTTTTGATTTTTTTCAAATTTGTCGTTGAGGAAGGATTGTCATCAGGGACGGAGCTTTTTGACAACATTGCCATTGGGGACGGAGCTTTTTGACAATTGTCGTTGGGGACGGGGCTTTTTGACAATTTTTTATATTATGGCTAAAATTAAAAAAGTTTAATATATTTTTTATTAATAACTCCCAGCTGCATAACAGACTATAAAAAAAAGCCTTATATCATTATATTCATAAGGCTTTTTTAACAGTCTATAATTTGCTGGTCCCCCCGAATTGTTATTAATAAAAAATATATTAAACTTTCTATTAAAAGATTTTAATAAAAAATTGTCAAAATGCTCCGTCCCCAATGGCAATGTTGTCAAAAAGCTCCGTCCCTGATGACAATCCTTCCCTAACGACAATTTTATAGCATATTGGTAAAAATTCCTATGATAAATCCTAACATGTTTCCAACTGCTGTCATTCTACCATTATATAAACTATTTGATTCTGGTACTAATTCTCCAGATACAATATATAACATTGCACCTGCTGCAAAGCTTAAGCAAATTGCAATTATTTCTTGTGATATTGATCCTACAATAGCTCCAAAAAATGCTCCTATTCCTGTTGTTACGCCTGATAATACTACATATAGGATAATTTTTCCTGCTTTCATTCCTCCATGTTTCATTGGTATTGCCATGGATATTCCTTCTGGCACATCATGCAAGCAAATTGCTAACGCCAAACTTAATCCTAATTTCATTGATGCTTCAAATCCAGAACCAATTGCTAAACCTTCTGGGAAATTATGTATGGCTAAACCAATAGAAACAATAATTCCTGTTTTTAATAATGTATTTTTTGTTGTATTAGGTTTATTGGTTTTTAAATTCGTATTAAATTTTTTTTCTACTAACAAATCACAAAAAATCATGGCTATTATACCAAATAAAATTCCTATTATTACATAAGGTAATATACTTATTTCTAATGCTTCTGGTATTAAATCAAAACAAATAACTGCCATCATTAAGCCGAGAGGCAAATGATAAAATAAAACTTAAAAATTTATTGGAATGTCTTTTTATAACAATTCCTAGTATTCCTCCGTAATGTGGTACCAAACGTTCCAAAAAATAATCCTAAAAGTGTTGTTGATAGTATTCCTTCCAAATTTAAAACTCCTTAAATGTTTTATATAATTTTATTCTGTTCGTCTCTGATTTATGATTTTATTATCTTTATTTTTAAACTTACAGTTTACAAATTGACTTTTTTTAACATTTAATGTAGAATATTGGCGAAGGAGTGAATAAAATGTTAAAAGAATTTAAAGAATTTGCTACTAAAGGAAATATCTTTGATATGGCAATTGGTGTCATTGTAGGTGGTGCTTTTCAAAAAATTGTAACTTCTCTTGTTAATGATATTATTATGCCACTAATTACGATTTTTACAGGTAAAGTTTCTTTTGATGATTTAACTTTTACTATTGGTAATTCAGTAATAAAATATGGCTCTTTTATTACTACAATTGTTGATTTTTTAATTATTGCTTTTTCAATTTTTATTGCTATTAGAGTTTTTACAAAATTAAATAATAGAGCAAAAGAATTAATAGAAAATAATATTAAAGATGAAAATGAAGAAGATCCAACTACAAAAACATGTCCATATTGCTATTCTGAAATAAATATAAAGGCTACAAAATGCCCTAATTGTACATCTTCTTTGGAAACTTCTGATGTTATAAATGAAGAGTAATTTATTTTAAATTTAAAATTTTAAATAGGATGCCTACTACAAAAATTAGGACATCCTATTTTTTATTCTTCTCCTTTTAACCTCTCTGCTCTATCTGCTGCAATTAAATTATCTATCATTTCATCAAGATCTCCGTTTAAAAAGTTTTCTATTTGATAAATACTTAAACCAATTCTATGGTCTGTAATTCTTCCTTGTGGATAATTATAGGTTCTGATTTTTTCGCTTCTTTCACCTGAGCCTACTTGCAGACGCCTTGCATTGGTTATCTCGCTATCTTGTTTTTGTTTTTCCATCTCATATAATTTAGTACGAAGCATTTTCATTGCATTGTCTCTATTTTGAAATTGAGATCTTTCTGTTTGACATTCTACTACAATTCCTGTTGGTTCATGTATTAATCTAACTGCTGATGAAGTTTTATTAATGTGTTGCCCACCTGCACCAGATGATCTAAATACTTCCATTTTAATATCAGATGGATTTAAGTATGAATTCTTCCACTACTTTCTGTGTCTGGAACTCTTTGTACTCTATGTACTCCACTTTCAAATTTTAATCTACTATATACTCCTTTTCCTGTTATCATAAAGGATATTTCTTTATATCCACCTAAACCTGTTTCGTTCTCATTTAATACTTCTAATTTCCAATGTTTCTTTTCTGCATACATTGTATACATTCTATAAAGGGTTCCTGCAAATAGTGCTGCTTCTTCTCCTCCTGCTCCTCCTCTAATTTCACAAATAATATTTTTGTCATCATCTGGATCTTTTGGTATTAATAAAATTTTCAGTTCTTCTTCTATTTTTGGCAATTTTTCTTTATTTTCATAATATTCTTGCTCTGCAAGTTCCTTCATTTCTGGATCTTTTAATAATTCTTCTGCATCGTCCATTGCTTCTTTTGTTTTTTTATATTCTCTATATTTTAATACAATTTCTTCTATTTCAGCATGTTCTTTCATTAATTTTCGCCATTCTTCTTGGTTTGCAATAACTTGTGGGTCTGAGATTAAATTTGTTAACTCATCATATCTTTTTTCTACCATTTCTAATTTTTCAAACATAAAAATTCTCCTTTAATTTATTATTGTATTTTTGCC
>CANRFX010000013.1 GCA_947629995.1 uncultured Clostridia bacterium
GCCCAAACTTCCATCTCTCCAAAACGTTGTCCACCAAATTGTGCTTTTCCTCCAAGTGGTTGTTGTGTAACTAATGAGTATGGTCCAGTTGAACGAGCATGTATTTTATCATCTACTAAGTGATGTAGTTTTAACATGTACATTACACCAACTGTTATTGGTTTATCGAATGGGTCTCCTGTTCTACCATCATAAAGAATAGTTTTTCCGTCTTCACTCATTCCTGCTTTTGCAAGAAGTTCTCTTACATCTGCTTCTGTAGCTCCATCAAATACTGGTGTTGAAATTTTCCATCCTAATGCTTTTGCTGCTCCTCCTAAATGAACTTCTAATACTTGACCTAAATTCATACGTGAAGGAACTCCTAGTGGATTTAATAAAATGTCAATTGGAGTACCATCTGGCATAAATGGCATATCTTCTTCTGGTAATACTCTTGAGATAACACCTTTATTACCATGACGTCCAGCCATTTTATCTCCAACAGAAATTTTTCTTTTTGTTGCAATATAACATCTAATAATTTGGTTAACTCCAGGTCCTAATTCGTCTGAATTATCACGTGTGAATACTTTTACATCAACAATTGTTCCTGCTTCTCCATGTGGTACTCTTAAAGATGTATCTCTTACTTCTCTTGCTTTTTCGCCGAAAATTGCTCTAAGTAATCTTTCTTCTGCTGTTAATTCGGTTTCTCCTTTTGGTGTTACTTTTCCAACTAATATATCTCCTGGTCTAACTTCTGCACCAATTCTTATAACACCATTTTCGTCTAAGTCTTTTAATGAATCGTCTCCAATGTTTGGTATGTCACGTGTAATTTCTTCTGCTCCTAATTTTGTGTCACGACATTCACAGTCATATTCTTCAATGTGTATAGATGTAAATACGTCTTCTTTTACTAGTTTTTCATTAATTAGAATAGCGTCTTCGTAGTTATATCCTTCCCATGATGAAAATGCTACTAATACGTTTTTACCAAGTGCCATTTCTCCATTTGATGTAGATGGTCCATCTGCTATGGCATCTCCTTTTTTAACTTTTTCTCCTACTTTTACAATTGGTTTCTGATTAATACATGTTCCACCATTTGTTCTTTTAAATTTACGAAGTTTGTGTGTAATAGTTGTTCCATTATTGTATTTTACTATTATGCTATCTCCTGTTACTTTTTCAACTACACCATCATCTTCTGCTAATACTAAAATTCCTGAATCTTTTGCTGCTCTGTATTCAATTCCAGTTCCTACAATTGGGCTTTCTGTAATCATAAGTGGAACTGCTTGACGTTGCATGTTTGCACCCATTAATGCTCTTTTTGCATCATCATGCTCTAAGAATGGAATCATTGCTGCAGCAATTGATACTAATTGTTTTGGTGATACATCAACATATTGTACTTTATCTTGGTCTACTTCAATAATTTCATTTCTGTATCTTACACGAATTCTTTTATTTACAAATTTTCCTTTGCTATCAACTGGTTCTGATGCTTGGGCAATAATATAATTGTCTTCTACATCTGCACTCATGTATTCTACAATGTCTGTTAATTTATGTGTTTTTGGGTCAACCTTACGGTATGGTGTTTCTATAAATCCGTATTCATTGATGTTCGCAAATGATGAAAGTGCTGATATTAATCCAATGTTTGGTCCTTCTGGTGATTCGATTGGACATAGTCTACCATAGTGTGTATAATGAACATCACGTACTTCGAAACCTGCTCTTTCTCTTGTTAATCCACCAGGTCCTAATGCTGATATTCTTCTTTTATGCGTTAATTCAGAAAGTGGATTTGTTTGATCCATAAATTGAGATAATTGAGAGCTTCCAAAGAATTCTCTGATTGCTGATGTTATTGGCTTTGTGTTGATTAATGTTTGTGGTGTTACAACATCTAAATCTTGTATTGTCATTCTTTCACGAACTACTCTTTCTAATCTTGTTAATCCTATTCTGAATTGATTTTGTAATAATTCTCCTACACAACGGATTCTACGGTTTGCTAAGTGGTCAATATCATCTGGCTTGCCTAATCCATGTGAAAGATTTAATAGATAGTTGATTGATGCTATCATATCTTCTGTTGTTATATGTTTTGGTACTAATTCGTTTTGTCTTTCTTCAATAACTTTTACTAAATCTTTTGGTTCTGTATTGTCTATAATGTTTTTTAATACATTGTAATTTACTAGTTCTTTGAAGTGTAGTTTGCTTAAGTCTACTTTTGGTAATACATTGTGTATGTTTACTACACTGTTTCCTATTATTCTAACTTTTCTTTCACCAACTAATATGTCTACTATGTTGATTCCTGAGTCTTGGATGTTTTGGGCTACTTCTTCTGAAATTACTTCTCCTTTTTGTACAAATATTTCTCCTGTTTGGTTATCAACTATGTCTTCTGATGCTATTTTGTCTTTGATTCTTCCTGCTAATCCTAATTTTTGGTTGAATTTATATCTTCCTACTTTTGCTAAATCATATCTTCTATTGTCATAGAATAATCCATTAAATAGGTTTTTAGCTGCGTCTACTGTTGGAAGTTCCCCTGGTCTTAGTTTTTTGTATATTTCGATTAATGCTTCATCTTGATCTTTTATTGTATCTTTTGCTATTGTGGCTGCTAACATTTCTTCGTCTCCAAATAATTCTCTTATTTGGTCATCTGTAATAACTCCTATTGCTCTTAGTAATGTTGTTACTGGTACTTTTCTTGTACGGTCAACACGAACATAGAATATGTCGTTTCCGTCTGTTTCATATTCTAACCATGCTCCACGAAGTGGCATAACAGTTGAATTGTAAGTTCTTTTTCCCGTTTTTGTATCAAATTCTTCTCCATAATAACAACCTGGTGAACGAACTAATTGGCTTACAACAACTCTTTCTGCACCGTTTATAATGAATGTTCCACTGTCTGTCATTAATGGAAAATCGCCTAAGTAAATCTCTTGTTCTTTAATTTCACCTGTTTCACGGTTTATTAGTCTTACTTTCACATGCAATCTACTTGAGTATGTAGCATCTCTTTCTTTTGCTTCTTCAACTGAGTATTTTGTTTTGTCTTCCATGTAATAATCGAAAAATTCAAGAACTAAATTTCCTGAGTAGTCTTCAATTGGTGATATGTCTTTTAATACTTCTCCTAATCCTTCTTCTACAAACCAGTCATAAGAATCTTTTTGTACTTTTATTAGGTTTGGCATTTCGATATAATCTCCAACTTTTGCAAAATCCTTACGAGAACTTTTCTCGTAGTTTACTTCTTTGATTTTCAAAAAAATCACTCCTTAAATAGATATTTAAGCAGAAATAATTTATTTGATTTTAAAAAAAGTCCCACTCGCAAATATTCCTCCTTATAAGCTCCTTTTTTGCCTGCTTAACAAAAAATTTTGCTTACGGATTCCTATTTTTGATTCCTCTTTTCTTAAAAATTTAAAACTTTTTTGATTTTTATTGTTTTTTGAAATAAATACGAGTTATATTATATCAAATTTTTCTTACGGATGTCAAGGTTTTGAGAAAAATTTTTGAAGTTTTTTATGATTTTTTTCTATAAAATAGTAGACTTTAATTTTTGTTTATAGTAAAATACAAAAGAATCGAAACTAAAAATGAAAAAAGATACTTAAGGGGGATTTTGAAATTATGACTAGCTTACCACTTGTTATTAAATATTTATTTACAATTATATTAGGAGCAACTCCTATTGTAGAACTTCGCTATGCAGCAATTATTTCACAATATTTATTTGGTTTAGGGGTATTGCCATCTTTTATTTGTGGATTAATTGGAAATATTATTCCTGTATATTTTATTGTAAAATATATTAGACCTTTATTTGATTTTTTTGGAAGATGGAAACCTTTTAAAATTATTATAGACTGGGCTTCTGAGAGAGCAACTAAGAAGATTTCTGAAAACCCAAAGCTTCAGACCGTTACTGCTTTTGCATTGTTTGTTTTTGTTGCAGTTCCAATTCCTACAACAGGTGCTTGGGTTGGTTCTTTAATTGCAAATTTCTTAGATATACCACCTAAAAAGGCTGTTCCTCCAATTATATTAGGTACTATTACTGCAGGTTGCATCACAGTTTTAGCTAATGGTGGCATTCAATATCTCTTATCTTAAAAATTGTCGAGGGGAACGGATTGTCATCAGGGACGGAGCAATTATTGTCAAAATGCCCCGTCCCCAACGACAACATTGTCAAATTGCTCCGTCCCTGATGACAATCCCTCTCCTCTCGACAATTTTTACTCTTCAATTTATAGTTTATATAATCATCAATTACTATTCTTACAACAGCGATAGCTGGTACAGCTAAAAACATTCCCAATATTCCAAAATATGCTCCACCAACTGTAACTGCAAAAATAACAAGTAATGGACTAATTTTTAAAGATTGTCCTACTATTTTTGGATTTATAATATTGGCATCAATTTGTTGTAAAATAATTACTACTATTAACATCCAAATTGCTTGTGATAACCCACCTGTAATTAGTGTAATAATTGCTGAAATTGCTACTGCAATAATTGCTCCAAAATATGGTATCATATTAAATAACCCAATTAAAAATCCTAAAAATGGAGCATATTTTATTCCCATAATGCTCATAGCTATTGTAATTAGAACACCTACAACAATAGCATCTAAAAGTTGGCTTGCTACAAACTTAAAAAATATTTGATTTGTGTCATTAAAATATTTTCCTATATTTTTATATGTTTTTTCTTTTAAGGTTGCCTCTGCAAATTTCTTTATAAATTCTAAAATTTGTGTTCTTTCAGCTAAAACATAAATTGATACAATTACTGCTACAAAAACATCAAACACACTAATTACTGCGTCAATCGCACTAAATGCATATTCCAAAATTTTATCTAATTGAAAATATTGCTTTATATCTATGTTTTGAATATTTTTAATTATATCATTTACTATCTCACCTTTTAATATATTGTCTGATGGTAAATTGTTATATCTATCAATTGCAATTTCATAATAATTTTGTATGTTGTTGATTAAATCTTTTACACTTTCTAATACAACTGGTAAAATAAAATTAATTAATATAATTAATAATAACATTATAATGATATAAACTGTTAATATACTTAAGATTCTTGACTTTTTCGATGTGAATTTTATTTTGCTTTTTTGATAGATATCTTCTATTTTTTTGCATGGTACATATAATAAATATGCAATAAAAATACCAGCTAAAAATGGTGCTAAAATATCAAAAAATTTTGCAACTATACCCATTATATCTCCAAAATTATCGAATAATTTATATACTGTTATAATGGCAACTCCTAGTAAAAACCAATATAACCACTTTTTTCCATGATTTTTAATTTCGTTCATATTTTTCTCCTTTTTTATATAATTTGACTTTTATTCCCAAGTTAAACCTACTGGGCAGTGATCACTTCCCATGATTTCTGGATAAATTTTAGCCTCTTTGATTCTTTCTTTGCTATCATTTGATACTATAAAATAATCTATTCTCCACCCAATATTTTTTTCTCTTGCTCTTCCCATATATGACCACCAACTATATGCTTCTTTTTTATCTGGATAAAGATATCTAAAACTATCTGTAAAGCCTGCATCTAATAATTGCGTCATTTTATGTCTTTCTTCATCTGTAAAACCTGCATTTTTCCTATTTGATTTTGGATTTTTTAAGTCGATTTCATTATGTGCTACATTTAAGTCTCCACACATTATAACAGGTTTTGCTTGATTTAATTTTAATAAATATTTTCTAATTTCATCCTCCCAGATTTGTCTATAATCTAGTCTTTCTAATTCTCTTTTAGAATTTGGCGTATAATTATTTACTAAATAAAATTCGTCAAATTCAAGAGTGATAATTCTTCCTTCTTTATCATGTTCTTCTATTCCAATACCGTATGTCACTTTGATTGGCTCTTTTTTTGTAAATATTGCAGTTCCTGAATACCCTTTCTTTTCTGCACTATTCCAATAACTTTTATATCCATCAAATTTTAGTTCTATTTGGTCTGGCTGACATTTTGTTTCTTGGATACAAAATATATCTGCATTAATTTTTTCGAAAAATTCTTTAAATCCTTTATTTACACATGCTCTTAGTCCGTTTACATTCCAAGAAATTAGTTCCATTTTTTGTTTTCCTTCCTTTTTTATAAATGTTGTCTACATATTTTATTTTACTATAAAATGGTAAAAATAGCAAGAAAAACCGTAATTTATATAGGGCATTCTTCGCTGTATAAAGTATTTTATTTACACTAAAAAAGAAATGCTCATTTTATTTTTGAACATTTCTTTATTTTTATTTTTAAAAATATACGTTACCGCCAATATTTACACCTGAATGTGTACCTGCTGATCTAAATGAAAAATAACTATGGTTTCTAGCACCGTTTAGTGCATCTGTTACAGCTTGTGATACAAAACTTGCATAATTTCCGTTTAATCTTCTTTTCCAATAAGAATCTATTGAATAACAAAATTGACCTTTTCTTTTATATTCTGTTAATGGGTCTGTTCCTCTTGCTTCTGCCCTATTACATGCTGTTGTTATAACGGCAAGTGAACCTGCATAACTTGAACTAGATTCTTGTGCTGTAATTGCACATAATAAATCAAATTCACTTGCAGAATAAGACCATTTTCCGCCAGAATATGATACTCTTGCTACATTACTTCTTGTTGTTACTTTTTGTATTTGTACTATTTTATTAACAGGTTCTTTAACAACCACTTCTGAAATCACTGTTTTTTCAATTTCAATATCATTTTGATATTTTATTTTATAAGTAATTTCCTTTAATCCTTCTTTTCCTTGTTGTATTACTTTGTTTGTTCTTTCTTCTGCTCCTCCTGCTGCATCTTTTGTTATTGTTTCAAATGGAATAGCTACTTGTTCTACTACAATTTTTTCTGTAATTGGTGCATAATTTTCTAATAATTCATCTAATGTTGTTTCTACACCTTGATTTGATATCTCAGCGATTTTGACTTCTTGGTATGATTTGTCCGTAATTTTTATACTTTGCCCTTCTTCGATTTCGCTTTCTATATCTGGTATAGTTTTTTGGTTTTCTCCTAAGATGATGTTATTTTCTTCTAATATTTCAGATACTTTTTTCTTAGATGTCAATGCTGTCATTTCATATCCGTTTTGTAGAACGATTTTTACGTCATTTAGTCTATTATTTACTGCCATAACACCAATTCCTGATATAAGGACTAATATGATGCTAATACAGATGATCTTCATGATTGAAATGGAAGCCTTTTCCTCTTTTTTCATATGAATTTCTTCCTCCTTTTGCATTAACGAAAACATTATACCATTATATGTTTTTTTTGTCAAATTTATCAAATTGTTGGTAATTTATTTTTATGAATGCAATTTTATCTTGGTTTTAAGGTTTTTTGAAATAATTTGTCCTTTTTTGAAGTATGCCTTTATTATATTATATGTTTTCATTTTTTCTTTTATTACACTGATTTGCAAACTTTTTTAAATTTTTTTAATTTTATTGTATAAATTTTCAAAATATGATATTATAATTTTGTATATAATAAAATTAAGGAGGAATTTATTATGGTAGGCATAATTATTTTAGTTGTTGTTGTCGTACTTATTATTGCTGTTATCGGATTGTATAATAGTCTTGTTCAAGCAAAAATAAAAGTTGACAATGCATGGAGTCAAATTGATGTACAATTACAAAGAAGATTTGACTTAATACCAAATTTTGTTGAAACTGTAAAGGGTTACATGACACACGAAAAAGAAACTTTTGAAAAAATAGCTGAACTTAGAACTTCTTGGGCAAATACTCGGAAGTATATCAGAAAAAGCCAATTTGGATAATCAATTATCAAATGCTTTAAAAACAATTATGGCAGTTTCTGAAAATTATCCAGAATTGAAAGCTAATCAAAATTTTTCAGAATTATCAGAAGAATTGAGAAATACTGAAAATAAAATCTCTTTTTCTAGACAATTTTACAATGATGCTGTTACAATGTATAATACTAAATTAATGGTATTCCCATCTAATATTATTGCTAGTATCTTCAAATTTACTTCTCGCGATTTATTTAAAGCAGAAAGTGAAGAAGCTAGAAAAAATGTGAAAGTAGATTTTAAAAATGTTTAGAGATATTAAGAAAAACAAAATAGAATCTGGCATTATTGTTGCCATATTTATTCTTGTTATTACTTTAATTGTTTATTATATCTGTAATAGTTTAAAGCTAGGAGCAGTTTCCATTGTAATTGCACTTGTTTTTTCTATTGCTTCTGCTTGGGCTTCTTATTATTATAGTGATAAAATTGTTTTATCAGTTAATAAAGCTAGGCCTGCAACTAAGGAGGAGGATCTAAAAATTGTAAATATTTTAGATGCTTTGATGGTTACTTCTGGTCTAACATCTAAGCCTAGACTTTATGTAGTAGATGACCCTCAACCAAATGCTTTTGCCACTGGCAGAAATCCAGAAAATGCAGTTATTTGTGTAACAACAGGTCTTTTAGATAAATTAGAATACTACGAACTAGAAGGTGTAATTGCTCATGAATTAAGTCATATTAAAAATTATGATATTCGCCTTAGCTGTGTAGTTTCTGTAATGGTAGGATTTATTGTTATGCTATCAGATATGTTTTCTAGAATTTTGTTTTGGGGCGGATTAGATAATGACAAAGATAGTGATAATAATGGTAATGGTATTTTAATGCTAATTGGAATGATTTTTTTAATATTATCTCCAATTTTTGGTTCTTTAATGCAACTTGCTCTTTCTAGAAAAAGAGAATTTTTGGCTGATAGTACAGCAGTAGAATTTACTCGTAATCCAGATGGATTAATATCTGCTTTACAAAAATTAGATGCAGATGATAATCAATTAGCTACTGCTAATAGTGCTACTGCTAATATGTATATTGTAAATCCTTTTAAGAAAAATACGAAGGAAGGTAAGAAGAAGTCTTCTAGTATTTGGTCAACTCATCCTAGTATAGAGGATAGGATCGAAGCTTTAAGAAATATAAAATAATTGTCGATGGGGACGGAGCATTTTGACAATTTTTTATTAAATAGTATTAAAGGAAAAAGTTTAATATATTTTTTATTAATAAAAAAATATATTAAACTTTTTATAATTCTTTATAATAGTAAGCCAAAGCCTGAACAGCAACCTTTTATTTGCATATTGTTACAAATTTTACTTGAAACAAAAGTCAATTTATGATATATTATAGGTACTAAAGGAGGCTTAAATAATAATATGAGTAAAGGTAGAAGATATGAACAAGAACCAAAGCTAAATATAAAAAAAGTAATTGCAGTAATTGTAGCATTTATCGTTGTAGGAATGTCTATAGTTGTTTTAAGTGGAATTTTTAAAAAAGACAGTACACAAAGTGTAATAGCAAGTAAAGAATATGCTGCTATATTTAAAAGTAATAAATGGGGAGTAATAGATTCTACAGGAAACGAAATTATACCACCTTCTTACCAAGAAATGATTATTATTCCAAATAATAAAAAAGATGTATTTTTATTTGTTTATGACGTAAATTATGAAACAGGAGAATACAAAACAAAAGCACTAAACAGTAAAAGTGAAGAACTTTTCACACAATATGATCAAGTTGAAGCCATCTCTAATCAAGACAAAAACAATAATTTATGGTATGAAGAAGGAGTAATAAAAGTAAAAAAAGATGGAAAATATGGAGTAATTAATTTAGATGGAAAAGAATTAATACCTTGCAACTATGAAGAAATAACAGTAATACCAGAAATTGCGAATACAATAAAAGTAAAAAAAGATAATAAATATGGAATATTTGATTCAGAAGGAAAAGAAATCTTACCAGCACAATATGTAGAGGTCACAAACCTAGGGAAAGACAGCAAAGACGGATTTATAATCCAAGACGAAAATAAAAAATATGGAATTGTAAATTATTCTAACCAAGTAGTACTAGAAGCAAAATATGATGAAATAGCAAAAATATATGGAAACGATACATATGTTGTAAAACAATCTGGAAAGCAAATATTAGTTGATAAAGATGGAACACAACTATTAAGTTCAGGTTTTGATGAAATAAAAGCCATTATGAAAAATAAAGAGAACGGAGTTATCTATACGCAAAACGGAAAATACGGAGTCATGAAATTAACAGGAGAAGTAGTAATTTCACCAACATATGAAGACTTAAAAGAAGCAAAAACGGGATTACTAATTGCTCAAAAAACAGGGAACTATGGCATAATAGATGTGCAAAACCAAACAAAATTAGACTTTAGTTATTTATCTATATCTTATAATGAAAAAGCAGATATCTACATAGCCGAAACTCCAGAATATTCTAATAACATAATCGACAGTCAATTTAATATACGTCAAGCCGGAATTTTAACCGAATTAAACGACACAAAAGGTTATTTTAGCTTAAGACAAGGAGAAGAAGACATATACTATAACTTCAAATTTGAAGAAAAAAGCATAGCAGACATCTTCCCAAACAACACCCTATTTAAAAGTAAAAAAGACGGAAAATACGGATTTGTAGATAAAAATGGAAAATTAGTAATAGACTATAAATATGATGATGCAACAGAGCAAAACAACTTAGGATATGCAGCCATAAAAAAAGACGGAAAATGGGGTTCAATCGACATCAATGGAAATATAGTCCAAGAGCCAACATATAACCTAGATGACTATTTAAAAATCAACTTTATTGGAAATTGGCATTTAGGAAAAGATTTAAACATGAATTATTATAATCAATTATAAGGGTGTTTTTTGGGACGGGGTCAAAAAACACCC
This sequence comes from uncultured Clostridia bacterium, assembly GCA_947629995.1. Taxonomy (GTDB): domain Bacteria; phylum Bacillota; class Clostridia; order TANB77; family CAG-508; genus CAG-269. The sequence continues at coordinate 10,868 of CANRFX010000013.1, forward strand.
AAAAGGATAATATCCAAAGGAGCAAAATATGGAACTAAAGACGAACTATCAATATACATATTTTATACATCCTTTTGTAATAAAAGAAGGAAAATATCAAAAATATCTTTTAAAAATGTTAAAAGATAAGAATTGTAAATTGAAAATTTTCCAAAAAGAAAAGGATTTAAAACTATATCAGTATTTTTTACCAAAAACTAGAGAATTTCTATTCTCTAGTTTTAGGTATGGAAATACAAAAATAAAAAAGTTAGAAGAATTACCTATAGAAACAAGAGCAGCATTGCTTAGTAAAAATCCATGTAATATATTTGAATATACACTAAAAAAGGATATACAAGGAAAATTGGAGCAAACCAATGGAATATTCTTTCGTCTTCAAAAAATAGAAATTATATGTTTTTCTACAGGAATTTGTTTTTTAGCGATGAAAACAAATATAGAAGAAGATGAACAATTTAGTAATATATTAAATTTCAACTATAAATTTAGAGATATAAATAACAAATTAATAGACTTGGAAAGCTATGATAATATTAGAATACAAACAGATAGTTTTGAAAGTACAAAAACTTTTCAAGACTTCATTTATGAAATAACTCGGGCCAAATGCAGATGCTGCAAGGTTAAATATAGATACAGAACGCTTTTTAACATATTCTTATGTATGTGTAAATCAAGAATCTTGGAATGATAATAAAAGTTTTGACGAAATAAAGTATCAATTTATAAAATATGCAAATCTTTTACCAGCTGACAGTAGTAGAGACTACAAATATGAAAAAATAGAAACATTCACAAGATGGAAATATGCACAAATAGGGCTAAGCAAATTAGCAATGACATTATTTTCATCATCAGCAGATATAAATAATTATACACTACTACCAGAAGAATATGAAAATCAATATTTTTACACATATATATTAAACTTATATAAAAAGATATATATGAGAAAAATAGAATTAGAATTCAAAAATCCAACCAAAATAAATTCAGCCAGAAAAAAATTTGTTGAATTTACAAAAAACCTATGGATACAAGAAATAACAGAAGATGAAACAGGAACACTATTAAATGACAAAATACAAGAAGTATTTGAATTAGATTTCTTATACAATCAAGTAAAAAACAAGTATGACATCTTATACAAAGAACTAAACTTTGAAAAAGAAAACAAAACAACAATATTTATTATGATAATTTTAATAATTTCACTCATTTTAAATATTATAAATTTTTTAATGTATTTTAAATAGGTGTTTTTTGGGACGGGGTCAAAAAACACCCTCAAAAATGATAGTACATATTTTATAATTATTATCAAAATGTTATTTATAAGGGGTATGATATGAAAATTTGCTGTGGCACAGATATCATTGAAATAGAAAGAATTAAACAGAGTATTGAAGATAAAAAAACAGGGGAAGCATTTAAGCAAAGAGTTTATACACAAAAGGAAATTGACTATTGTGAAAGCAAAAAAACACAGAAATATCAACATTATGCAGCTAGATTTGCAGCAAAAGAAGCAACATTTAAGGCGATTTCGGAACAGTTAAATGATAAGTATTCAATATCTTGGAAAAATATCGAAGTGTTAAACAACGAACAGGGAAGGCCAAAAATTAAAATTACAGGTGTTGATTTAAAAAGTATAGAAGATTTAGATTTAAGTATTTCACATTGCAAAGAATATGCTGTTGCAAATGTAACAGCAATTGTAGTTGTAGACAGAGCATAAAAATTGTCAAAATGCTCCGTCCCCAACGACACCCAACGACAATAAAGGAGGAAAAATGGAATTATTCGATAGTCATTGTCATTTAGATGATGAAAAATTTGATGAAGATAGAGAGCAAATAATACAAGAAATAAAAGAAGATGGTGTAACAAAATTGGTATCAGCAGGATATAGCGTAGAGAGTTCTAAAAAAGCTTCTAAATTATCAGATCAATATGAATTTATTTATGCAACTGCAGGAGTTTCACCAAATGATATTTCACAGACGAAGGAAGAATTGTGGAAAATGATAGAAGAAATAAAAAATATTGCAAGTCAAAATAAAAAAATAGTTGCAATAGGCGAAATCGGATTAGATTACTATTGGAATCAAGAAAATAAAGAATTGCAAAAGTTAGCTTTTATTAAACAAATTGAACTTGCAAATGAATTGTCACTACCTATTGTAATTCATACAAGAAAGGCAAATGAGGATACACTACAAATATTGAAACAAATACAAGTTAGCAAAAAAGGAATATTCCATTGTTGCTCTTTAAAAGGAGATTTGCTAAAACAAGCAATAGAGTTAGGTTTTTATATATCGTTTGCTGGACCAATTACTTTTAAAAATTCTAAAAATGCAGATGAAATGATTGGTATAGTGCCAGATGATAGAATATTAGTCGAAACAGATAGTCCATATTTATCGCCAGAACCTTTAAGGGGAACAAGAAATGATTCTAGGAATGTTAAATATATGGCACAAAAAATAGCAGAGGTAAAACAAATAGATGTTGCAACTGTTGCAAAAATTACTTATGAAAATGCAGAAAGAATATTTAATATAATGTGATTGTCATTGGGGACGGAGCAATTTGACAATTTTTGTGAATAATGTGAAAATAAAAAGTTTAATATATTTTTTTAATAACTCCCAAAACTGTTATTAATAAAAAATATATTAAACTTTTATTAATCTTTTTTTACAAATTTACATACCATAACACTCATATCATCTTTAATGTTTCCAAAATTGTTATCAATTGCTTCATTTAATACTAAGTTAGCAATTTTTCGTGTATTATTTGTTTCTATGTCTTCTAATAAATATTTAATCCATAATTCTTTGTTTTTATATTCTATATTGGCATCTAAAATTCCATCTGAACACATTAACATTATATCACCAGATATAATATCCTTATCAAAGGTTTCTAGTTGATTTCCGTCTACCATACCAGTTGGTAAAGAGTTTGATTTTATAATTTGTATTTTTCTATTGTTTTTTATGTAAGTTGGACATGCTCCACTCTTTATAAATTCAATGTTCCCTAAGTATAGATCAATAATTGCTATGTCTAATGTTGCAAATGTTTCTTTATTTTGGTTTATTAAAGCTTGATTAATTAATTCTAATGAGATATTTTTATCAAATCCTGATAATAATAGGTTTTCTAACATCTTCATAACTTGTGTACTGCTTTTTTTTGCTTCTGTTCCTGTTCCCATTCCATCACTTATTGCTACTAGATATTTTCCGTCTTTTAATCTAATATTTAGCATAGAATCTCCTGAAACTTCGCTTTTATTTTTTGTACTTTCTTCTGTCGCAAATGCCATTACATATTTATCATCTGATAATAGGCTTACTTTTTTTCCTATTGTTGCTTCTTCATTTAAAACTATTTTTTCTTCTAATATTTGTGTTGCTATTTTTTCTATTTGCTCTATTTTTGATGTTTCTACGTTTTCTTCTAAATATACTTCTAAAACATATCTTCCTTCTTTTTTTATTGAAATATCTTGAATTCCGAATGCCTTTTATTTTTAATAATTCTGTTATTTGCCTTTCTTGAAGTTGATACTTTGTTTCTGTTTTGATTTCATTTTCAATACCTTTTGCCATCTTCTTTATAGCTTTTGATACACCATCTAGTTGCCTACTCATATTTTTTTGGTTTTCTTCTACTTTCTTTTTCCAAATAAAATTAGTTTTTGCTACTTTATAAGACAAATTAATGGCTCTAATTACTTGGGAAATATCATTTTCTAAGTGTTTACTGATATCTTTGTCATCTAAGCCTACAATATAACTATTACATTTTGCAAAAATTTCTAATAGGTCTCTTCTTTGTATTTCTTGTTTATCTATTAAGAATTTGAAAATTTCATCTATTATTTTTCCGTTCCGTATCTGCCATGTCATCATATAACATATTTTCTTTATAAGATTCTAGATTCCCTAATAACTCTGATATAAAGATTTGTTTATTACTGTCATATGAAGATTGTTCTATATTGTTATAGGTAATTGCCATTTCTTTAATAGCATCTGATACATGGTTTAAATTTTCTGCTACCTCTTTACTTCTGTTTAATGCTCTGTTTGGCATAACTGGCAATAATTTTGACTTACCAATAAATTCTTCTAATTCTATATGCATATTTTTTGGTAAAGCAAGTAATCCAATAGAAGCTAATAATATTTCTTTAAAATGAATTAGCTCTATCGTATAGCCATTAGAAGCATATGCTAAAATAACATTTCCTAATGCAAAACCTACTACAACTCCTATTTTACCAAACTTATTTAAAATACCTGCCATCATTCCTGAAATAGCATATGCTGCTATCATAATTGGCTCTGCTCCTGTTATTACTCCGATTGTTACTCCAATTGTTACTCCTGCTGTTGTTCCTACTAATATTCCGTTTTTCCACCCTAATATCATTACAATTAGGATGCATAATATGTTCTTTATTCCAAATCCTAATATACTAAATTCTCCAAATGCCGCAAAACTAATAGATAATATTAAGCTTGCACCAATTAATTCTTCTATCGTAAATGCTCTTTTTTCCCAAAATTCTTGTAATACAACTGTTGAATTTACAAATATTTTATAAAACACTAATCCAATAATTGCAAGTGTTATTCCAGATAATATATCATAAATTGTAAATCCTGCTATTAATAATTTTACTACTTGTATGATTAAAATAGATAGGAAAACATTTTTACCTATTTTTATTTTTTCATTTCGTTCTTTTTCATTATAAACTGGCTTGAAAATAAATAAACTAACAATTAATACAAGGGCTGTTAAAAAGTATCCTAAAGCTCCTCCTACCCCATATTTAACCAAGTTTCCTATTAGTGATATAAATACAATTCCTAGTAATGGCACAGAAGATGCAAAACAAGCACCTAACATACTAATACTAAAAATGGAAAACTCTCCTCCTAATCCTACCATGGATAGCATGAAGGAAAGTATGTATAATACTATATTTTTTATAGAAAATACATTAGAAAAAATATTTAATTTACGGTTTTCTTTTTCAATTACATTTTGAAACATCCTTACCACCTCTTTCGTTTTTATAAGCCTATTTTACTACTTGTCCTTCGTGGTTTTTGTCTTTTTTAGGCATTTAACCTAAAAAAGTTTTTTACATTTTATAACATTTATTTTTATTTTTATTCTTATTATCGTTTTTTATTTTTTTTATTTTATTACAGAATGTCAAAAAAAGCAATATAAATATCAAAAATTGTCATCGGGGACGGAGCAATTTGACAATATTGTCAAATTGCTCCGTCCCCAACGACAATTGTCAAATTGCTCCGTCCCCAACGACAACGACGACAATTATTTTTTATTTTTTAGCACATTCTTTTTTATTAGGATAATTCCTGTACATAGTATTCCAAGTACGCTTATTGATAATAGCACTATTGGTGTATAATTTAAGTCTTTACCCGTTGCATTTATTATTGTTACGTCTTCTGCCTTATCATCATCATATTCAGATGTTTCTGATTTTCCTGGGATGTAGTTTCCTGGTGTTGTTACAATTGTTGAACCACCTGATTTTGTAATTTTAATTATCTCTGCATTATTTTCAAAAGTATTATCCTCATTTGAAGCATTAGCTAACAATTTTGAAACCTCAAGTGAAATATGTGATTTTTTAACATTTCCTTCTCCTACTGGCTTCAAATCTGATGATAATTCAGTTTCTTCTATTGTTAAAACTTTATCTGTATTATCTAGTACCTTTTCTAATTCTTCTCCTAATAGACCTTTTTGAATTAGTTCTTGTTTTTCATTTTCTGATTGTATAATTTTTCCTAATGCATATTCAGTTCCATCTGTATTAGTAACATTATTATCTAAATAATCTATTACATTTTTTGAATTTAGAGTTACTAAATCACTTATATTCTCTCCATGTCCTTTACCATAACGGTAGAATTCTTCATTTAGATAATCTAATTCACTAATATTTTCTACTTCAAATCCATATTGAATTTGTAATTGTGCACCTTCTAGAATTTCATTGTCTATTTCCATTTTTAATTGAGCATTTGTACTATTAGATTCTGGAAGTAATACAGTACTGTTTACATTTCCTTGCAATACACCATTTTCTATTTTTGCATCTATTAATACATTCATATTTGTTAAAGTAACTTTTGCACTTTCAATCTTCTTGTTTAATTGTAATACTTGTTTTGCTCTTTCTACTATTCCAAAATCTATGCTTTTTAAGTAGTTTTCTTTACCAGGCTTCTTTACTGCATAAACACCTTGCATTTCTATTACTCCATTATTATTTGTTTTGTATTCATCTCTTGCAGTGCTTCCACTATTGTAATATTCTATATTTACTTTAAAGACTGGTGTTGTTGAATCCATTTTTGTTATTAATGGTGCTTTATTTCCGTCTTCATCTAGTTGTATTTCTCCTCCATAATTCTCAATTACTTTTTTATTACTATTTGTCATTAATTTAGTTTGTGCATCAATTTTTTCTCTTGTTTCATAATTGTCTATAGCATCAGATCTTCTTACTTCAGCACCGTTTTTCCATTCTACTCCATTAGTATTTTGTTTAAATTCATCTTTATACCATTCAACATTTTGACCTGTTTTATTACCTTTTGCGTTATAAGATTTTTCATCCACAATTGTTGCTTTATAGTCTTGTACTTTATGCTCTCCATCTCCCCATATAAATTGAATTTTATATTCTCCTGGTATAAATCCTCCTATTGTATAGCTTCCATTTGCGTTAAGTGTTTTTGTTTCTGCATCTTTCCATGTTTTATTATTTGAGTCATAAACTTGTGCTATACTTCCATTTGGATTAAGTAGTTGTACAGTTACATCTTTTAGTGTAGGATCAGTATTATCATATATACCATTACCTTGACGTACCTGTCCTTGCATAATTCCACTTGTATTATTTCCTACTACTTGATCCACGAATACTGTTCCTGATACTTTTCTTTCTTCTTGTAATACTAATTTTAATCCTGGTGCCATATCTGTATCATCTTCATATGTTCTAACATCACCTACTTTTGTATTTCCTGGTTGAGAATTCTTATCTATTGCAGCATATGAAGATTTATTACTATCTTTGCTTGAATAAGAACTTATTTCAAAAACATTATCTAGTTTTACTTCTTTGTTATCATTTCCTAAGATATCAATAATATTTTGTGGATTAACTGTTAATTGTACATAAATAAATTTTTCTGATTCTTTTGGTATTTCAAAATCTGGAAGATTTATTCTTACCTTCTTATATACATCACTTCCTGAATTTTCTTCTTTTAATGTTAAGTTTTTACCTTCTTTTATTGTTCCATCACTATTAATATCTGTTCCTGCATTTATACTACTATATTTCACATCATAGTAATCCACTACTTCATTAACACGAGTAATTAGATTTGATTTATTTTTAATACCCATTTTGTATGTTACAGTTACTGATAATGGGTCAGGTCCTTCATAGTGTATATCAGAAGCATATAATGCTCTTGTATAGGTCATTTTTCCGTATTTGCTATTACCAAATTTTACTGTTGGTGACATATCATAACCACTTTTATTACCATCGTAATATAGAGTTGTGTCAAATCTATCTGCATATCTATACACATGGTCATCTCCATTAATATGAACTTTTACACTTTGTAAATCTTTTACAACAGATAAGTCAACTTCTTCTCTTTTCTTAAGTCCTAAATTGATGTTTTTAAATTCTTCTATGTCATTTTTTCTAATTTGATCAGGTGTTCTAATTGTGCTTAAGTAACCTCCATATGCATTATAGGTATTAGCTTCAATGTAATATTGATCATATATTCCTGTAAATGGAACTCTTGATTGTTCATCTCCTGAATATCCATAGTTAAATGATGAACTATTTCCATATTTTAATTTACTCTCGTGAGTTGTTTCATTATAGTCGTATTCTAGATCATGTTGTTTTACACCGCTACCATTATTTGATTGTCCATACGTTATTGTATCATATTCATTATTAAATTTTGCTCTTTCATTACCTTCTGAAGCTTTGCTACCATTTATAACATTTCCGTTTTCTGGATTTTTGCTTGATTTATCTATTGATACTGCTACATTTTCATATCCAATTCCATTGTACTGGAATTCTATATATAAATTAGGGATATCGTTAATCAATACATATTGAAAATTATATTTACCATCTTTGTCAGTAACTGTTGAGGCATCTGACCATGATTTAGTAATTGGATCATATACTTTTTCTACCTTTGCATCTGTTGCTGCATTTTTTAAGGTAACTGGTATTCCTTTTAATAACTTATCATTTGTACCTGATTTATAAAGATTATCTCTATCATTTCCATCTTGTGTTTTACTATTTGATAAGTCTTCCCATACATATCCAGAAAGTTTTATGTATTTTCTTTTATTTTTAAATGTTAAACCATTTGAATATGTATAATTTAGTGTACTTGACTCTGTATTTACAGATGACTGCCTTGTTACCTCTATAGTAGCCGTTCTTTTTGTTCCAGATGTTTTTCCATCAACACTCCATGTTATATAATTATCATCTATTTCATATTCATAATTATTACCTACAGAAGTTTCTTCTACTTCATAAACTCCTGTTAATATATTAGAAATTTCTATATAACCTTTTTTATTTCCTTCTGCAAATGTGGTAAATGTAGTTGCATCATTGATATTATCAGTATAAGTTAAATTTGCTAATTTAATACTTCCTGTTACATTTTTTTGAATTCCTCGGTTATCATGTGCAATAATATATTTTCCATTTTTTTGCTTTATTTTAAAGCTTATTCCTCCTAATACAGTTGAGCTGTCCGTATCTACTTTCTTTATTACTAAGTTTCCTGTCTTTTTTGTATTTGTTTTTTCTTTTTCAGTTGTTTCTGTCCTTCTTACTGTAACGATATCTCCTGTCCCTTCTACTTCATATCCATAATATGGGGTAGATACTTCAATTACAGTGTATTCTCCTGTTAGAATCTTATTAATTTCAATTTTTCCTGCTGTATTCGTCGTAAATGTTGTTCCACCTTCAATAGTATCAGAATAACTCATATTCGTAAGAGTTATACTTCCATTTACTTCTGTTTGTTGTCCATTATTATTATGTGCAATTACATATTTGTTATTTTTGGTTTTTATTTTAAATTTAATTGAAGATAATGGTTTTTTTGTATCGTAATCTACTTTTTCTATCACGAGTTTACCTGTATCATCTACGTTTTCTATGGTAGTATCATTTTCGTTTCCTTTTGTAATAGTTACTCCTTTTGTTGCTAATGCTGTATATCCATAATATGGGTTAGATACTTCAATTACAGTGTATCCTCCTATTAAAATCTTATTAATTTCAATTTTTCCATATGCATTCGTAGTAAATGTTGTTCCACCTTCAAGAGTATCAGAATAAGTCAAATTCGTAAGAGTTATACTTCCATTTACTTCTGTTTGTTGTCCATTATTATTATGTGCAACTACATATTTG
>CANRFX010000014.1 GCA_947629995.1 uncultured Clostridia bacterium
GCTTTTATTTTAAATTTAATTGAAGATAATGGTTTTCTTGTGTCATAATCTACTTTTTGTATCACGAGCTTACCTGTATTATCTGGGTTCCCTACAATATTATCTTTTACTTTTCCTTTTGTAACAGTTACATCTCCTTTTTTTAACGTTGTATATCCATAATTAGGGTTATTAATCTCTTCTACATGGTATGTTCCAGGATTTAAATTAATAATATTAATCTCACCTGATGCATTTGTTGTAAGTTCTTGACTATAATTATTACCTGTTATTCTAAATTTTACATTTTCTAATTTTTTTCCTGCATTATCTTCATCTTGTTTTATGATTTTCATGCCTCCAGGAAATGTTGTCCATTCAATAGATTTAGTTTTATTTCCTGGTACTTCAACCGTTTCAGTATTTTGAAGTCCATAAACTTTAATAGGCTGTGCAGGTCCAGCATATTGACTACCTTTATAACGATAGTATGCCGTATAAGTCTTTGTAGCTGTTGCTTGATTTGTTATTTGGGCTGTTGCGTTTAGTGTAACTTTTGATATTCCATTTTTACAATTATCTTTGGAAAGTTTTATATAAAATTCTTTAGTCCCTTGTCCGCTCAAACTAATTCCAGTTCCATCACTATTACAAATAGTAAATGACGTGATATCTGACTTCCAATCATCGTTTTGTACTTTGCATTCAAATGTTGCATTACCAGAACAAGTATATTGGAATGGCCCAAAGATATAATCATTGTCACTTTCTTTCATCTGAACATTTGTCTCAGTTTTTGTTAAATCAAAGTTTCCTCCTGAACCTTGAGATGAAGGTACTGTACTAGTACATTCATCTTTATCCCAATCATACTTCCCACTGTAAGCTTGATAGCTATGTTCTCCACATTTACCCACACCAGTAGGTCCTCCACTGAACGTATGTGTATTTTGATGTGCTCCCTGATGTACATATGTAAACTCATAACTCTGGTGCCAATAAAATGCAGCATCTACATCTTGTGTTTGTGCAAAAATAGTCATAGCAAATATTAAACTTAATAAAGTCATTTTTCCAATTTTTTTCGGATTTATTTTTCTTTTTTTGCATAGGTAGATAGCAATTATTGCTAAAATGCCTAAAATTCCTAATACAATTGATGTATATACAATAACTCCTGTTTTTATTGAAATAATTAAATCAATACTAGCTGTATCATTATTTTTATTATTATCTGTTGTATTAATTATACTTGTTATTTCTTGTATTTCTACTTTATTTTTAAATGTTCCTGTAGATTCAGCTGTCATTTTTTTGGTTGCAATTAATGTAACTTCTATACTTTCTCCTGCATTTATTTTTCTATTAGCAAGACTTGTATTTATAATTTGTCCGTTTATACCTTTAGTCCAATTACGATTCAACTCTGAATTGAAGCTTAATCCTTCTGGTAAATAATCTACTATTTTACCTACGCTTCCTGCTATTTCTCCTACATTACTTACAATAAACTTATATTCTATTACAACATTTGCACCTTCTATTTCATTTCCTTTTATTTCTATTTTAGCAAGATTTTGATTATTAAAATCATATTGTGTGGTGCTTTTACCTGCTTGTACTGTGACTTTAGATATATATTTATCTACTTTAAAATCACAAAGTTTGTTTTCTATTAATCCTATATCAATGTCATTCATAGACTCATTTAATGAAATTGTATCTGTTATACCAACAGTACTTTTATTTCCATCTAATGTAATGGTTTGATTTGTTACATCTGAATTATTTGAACTACTTACACCAACCTTTTGATATTCAGTTAAACGGTATTTGTCTGTATCATATTGGAAAATTACTAAATAATTTCCTTGTTCTAAATTTTCAAATTGATATTTTCCATTATTATTTGTATTTGTTATTTCTTTTATTGACCTAGTGTTCTTCATGTCTACTAACATAGCAGTTATTCCATTTAATACACTTTCACCTGATTCTCTTCTACCATTTTCGTTTTCATCAAGCCAAGCTATTCCCCCTAATTGATAAACCTCCTCTGGTACATCTGGATTATCTGGATTGTCTGGGTTATCTGGATTGTCTGGATTATCTGGGTTATCTGGATTGTCTGGGTTGTCTGGATTGTCTGGGTTATCTGGATTATCTGGATTATCTGGATTGTCTGGATTATCTGGATTGTCTGGGTTATCTGGATTATCTGGATCTTCTGGGTCAACTGGATTAACTGGTTCAAATGGTTTATCTTCATCTTTTACTTCATCATAATCAAATGGGAGAATTGTATGTGCAATGGTATTTGTAGTTTTTGTAGTAATATCTTCTCCTGTTATTGTTGCAAAATTTTCTACTTTTGTTTCTTCATTTACAGAACCTGCAATTGCTTTTATTTTTATATTAGTACTTTCTCCTTTTGGTATTGCGACACCTATATTTACATTAGCAATTTTTTCCCCATTTTCATCGATGGTTTCTCCAGAAATATCTTGTGTAACTCCTTCTTTTTTTTGTAAGTACATTCTATTATACTCTCTATCTTCTGTTCTTACTTCTTCTGTTTCTAATGTCCATGTATCATAAATTATTTGTTTTGCATCTACTCCTTCTGGAATAAAGTCTAAAATATTTACTGAAACATATTTAGGCATTTCATCTGTTGTAGCATTATGTTCACCAATATTTTTAAGTTCTATATTATATTCAATCTCATCACCATATTTTATTGTTTCTCCTTCAGTTGGAGATGTCATAATAGCTTCTATATTTTGATAAGAAAATTCTACCCTATTCTCATTTGAAACATATGTATGATCTCCAATTATTTTTGCATAAGAATTTAATTCAGCTTTTGTTCCATCTACTGTTTTTTGTATTTTATCTTCTTCTATTTTTCCCATAAATGCATAGAAAGAGTTTGTTTTTAATTTTGTTGTAATTACATTATCTTCTGAAATTGACATTTCTAATTTTTTTACATGATTTTCTTCATATGGTAATTCATCTTCATCAAATTCTATATAAAGTGCTTCACCACTGTCATCTATACCGATTACCTGCAAAGTCTGGTGGATTTTCAACAATATGTGGTACACGGATTATTTGTTGTAATTTTAATTCTTTAGGTAAATGTATTTCAGCAGTTACTTCTTTTTCTTCCTCTCCTTCTGCTGGTAAATTTAAATAATATTCCCAGCCTCCATATGTAATCATTGTTCCTAAAAATGCTTCTACTTCAGATTTTTCTATTGTATTTGTTGTGCTATAAGTTTGTGATAAATCTTCTCCTACATATGCATTTATAGTTGTAGAAATTTGTTTAGTTGATTCTCCTTCATTTAATTCATCTACCTTTACTTCATAGTATGTAGTTATTGATTCTCCTGCTGGAAGATTTTCTATATTAATTGTTTTTTGTCTTTTCTCTTTTTCAAAATTATATTTATATTCTCCCATGTATTGATAAAGTTCTGTATATAATTCTCCATAAGTTACACCTGCTGGAATATCTGCTTCTATCTTTACATTTTGCATATCTTCTTCTGTTGCATTTGTAACTTTAATATTATATTTAATATATTCGCCTTCATATACAACATCATTGTCTTTTAATTCTGTTTTTGCTTTTGTTGGCGTTACTTCTAATATTAATCCATTAGTATTTTTTGTTACTATTTGTTGTGCTACATCATAAATTGTATTTATTTTTTCTTCTTCTTTTTTATAATCTTCTAATTCAACTTTAATTTCTTCATTTTTTATCTCATAACTATCATCTAATGTATATTGATTTGCATAAATAATATTCAAATTTTCTTCTGTTGTTTTTGCTATATCTTTCTTTAAAATAATAGTTGCAGGTATTTTTATATTAGTTGCAAGTTCTAATTCATTATCATTATATTGTGTTTGTGTACCTGTTAAATTAACTACAATAACTTGATTTCCATTTTCATTTGTTTCAATGTATGGTGTTTGTAATTGTAAATTATTTGCATAAATTATATGGCTTTCACCTAAAATAACTTTTTCTACTTCATTTGGAAGTTCTATTTTAATATATGGATTTTTGAACATATTATCTTGTATTGTATTTGACTTTAAATTAATATCAAAAGTTACTTCATTTTGGTTTTTATTACTCCAATTTAAATTATCAATATTAACACTTGCTTTTGTAGTTGAGTCTTTTATGTCATTTTTAAATTCATAAACATTTTCTGTTCCATTAATTTGAATTGATGTTTTTACTGCTAATTCTTGAATATTTGGTAAATTTCCCTTAATTTCTTTTGTATGTTTTATGCTAAAAATTCCTTCGTTGATGACTTGGCTTGTTATTATATTAATTTCTTTTGGCTCATTTTCATAATTAATTGTATATATTCCATTTTCATCAAATTGAGTTTCTTTATCAATAGTTGCAATTGTTTCTCCGGCTTCGTTTAGTATTTGAAGACTACCTTCTTCGCCTAGAATGTTATCTATGTCTCTTTTTTGTATTTGTGTACTTTTATATACTATATTATTATTGTTGGCTAACTCTTCTTCTTTGTTCATTAATGCTATATTTTCGTTAAGTTCTATTGTATCTTGTGCTTCTTTTTTACTAATCATTATTTGTTCTATTTGTTCATATGATGTTATATAGTCTGTTTTATTAATAAAATTAGATTTAATATAACCATTATAAATTTCTTGCTCTTTATAATTAATTGAAGTTAATTCACCTAGTTTTTCTGCCACGTGATGTTCAAATTGTTCTTGCTTGCTTATAAACTTTTCTTGAGCATCAGAAAATACAGACTTAGCTTCTACTTCTAAGCTTAAATCTCTTTCTATGTTTTCATCAGTATAAGTATCATAATAACATATAATACTATAATTATTATCTACATTTTCTTTTTGTTCATTAGTTTGAATAGATAATATACCTGTAGTTGAATTATATTGAGCTGTATTTTCAAAGTTATTTTCAGAGATAACTTTTACTTCATATGGATATTTTTCTTCAATCTGGCTTAATTTGACAGTTATTTGGCTTTCATCTACTGGTAAAATTTCTTCTCCATATTCTATTTTTGTTTTTACTCCATATTGCACTAATGTTCCCTGATTTTCTTCAGATAAATTATAATTAATATACTTTTCTAATTCATTAGAGATACTAATATTAGTAGTATCTGATCCAAAACTAATCATAGAAAATAGTTTTGATGTAAATACAAAACTTAAAAGTATCATAGATACTAAAAAAGCATAAATAATTAATAAAGTAATTTTTTTCTTGTTCATATTGTTAACCTCCAAATATTCTTAATTAATTTAACTATACAATGTTTATTTTTCTTTGTAAATACTAAGATTTTTCCATTTTTTTCTTTACTTTTTTTTCGTTTAGGGAAACTCATTATAGCGATTTTAACATCTTTTTTTAAATTTTCTTTACGATTTTGTAATAATTGTCATACTTTTTTTGTTTTTTGGGGTAAAAATTCTTGAAGCCTGTATTTGCGTATGTTTTTCTGTTTTTTATAAAATCATAACTACTTGTAAAATATATTTTTTTTGCAAAATAAAAAACTACTAAAGGAATTTTTTCCTTTTAGTAGTTTTTATTATTCATTATGCTTAATTATTTTTGTCTAATACTTTTCTCTTGATGATTATAATTCCAGAACCTAAGATTATTAATGTAGATATTCCAAGTGTAATTGGTATAATATAGTTTTGATTTTCACCTGTACTTGGTGTTACCATAGTTGTTTCAGCTATACTATCATCTGATTCGTGTATATCTACTCCTGGTATATAGTTACCAAGCATAGTTATAATGTTAGAACCACCGTTTTTTGTTGCTTTTACTATTTCTGTTTCATTATTTAGTGAAATTTCGTCTGTTACTGATAATAGTTTTGAAACTTTTAACATAACTTCTGAAGATTGTTTAGGTTCTAGTGGTGTTGATAAAACATCAGTGTATAGAATTGTTTTTTCATCTATTGTTGATTCTTCATTATTATATACTGTTTCTGCGACTAAATCTTTTGCTTCATCTAATGTTTTTAATTGCCAATCTGGATTTGCGTCTTTATCAACTGACCAATCTTTATCTAGATAATCAATTATTCCTGATGGTATTACTGTTACTTTTTGTCCTCTATTTGACTCTTTTACTTGACTTCCATATTTATAGTAATCTTCTGATATGTAATCAAGTTCTCCTTGGTTAATTGCTTTAATAGAATATCCTACTTCTAGTTTTGAGCCTTGTAACATTTCATTGTCAATTTCTAATTTAATATATCCATTTTTTGGGTTGTTATTTGGATCTGGTTTCATATAAGTTATATTATTACTGTTTCCTGATAATGTTCCATCTTCGTTTACTGTTACATCAGAAATTACTTGACCATTTGCTAAAGTAAGTTTTAATGTTTTAACACGTTTTATTAATTCTAAGTTCTGTCTTGCTCTTTCTACAATACCAAAGTCTAAGTTATCTATTCTGTATTTTAATTCGTCTCCATATGATGATGTTGTAATTTTATCTGCTACATTTTTTACATTTTCTATAGTAATTCCCATTGTAGGTGTTGTTGAATCCATTTTGTGTATTGTAAATGAGTTCTTTGTGTCTTTATTTACGTTTTTCATTTCTTCATCTATTTTTTGTCTTGTTTCATAATTATCTAATGCATCACTATATCTTGTGTCTACATTTTCTTTGTGCCAATTTCTATTGTTTTGTCTTTCTGGATTAATATAAATTGTGCCTTTATAGTTTTGTACGGTATATGTGCTATCTCCCCAAGTATATGTTAGTGTGTAGTCTCCTGGTATGTAATTTGATATTTCGAATTTTCCGCTTCCATCTGTTGTTACTTTGTATTCTTTTCCACTACCAGAATTTTCTTTTAATGTAACAGCCACGTCACCGATTCCTTTTTCTTTATCTGTCTCATATATTCCATTGCCTTCTCTAATTTCTCCTGTCTTTAATTCTGCTGAAGTTTCATCTAAGAATACTACTCCTGACATTACCCTTGGATTTGCTACTTCTAGTTTTAATGCTGGTGCTTTGTCTGTATCATCTTCATATGTTGGCTCGTTTCCTGGAACGGCGTTTGCTGGTGCAGAGTTTTTGTCTATTCCGGCATATATTTTACCATCTTGATATATTGAATAAGAATTGACTTCTACTACATTATCTAGTAATTTTATAGTATCGTCTGATATTGCTTCATCTTCTAGGATTTCTGCAACTGCTTCTCTACTTAATTTAAATTGTACATATAGTTTTCCGTTTTTTTGTAAAGGATCTATTGTAGTATTTGTGTCTATAATCATTTTCTTAAATTTACTATTTTGGAATGTTTCATCTTCACTATAGCCAACAGAGTTTGTTATATTTCCTTTTTCATCTAAGTTAGTTCCTACATCTACAACACTATATCTAGCATCATAGTAATCTACTAAGCTATTTACTTTAGCTTGTAAATTTTCTGATTTATTTGTAATTGCAATTTGATATGTAATATATGTTTGTAATTCTTTGCTTCTGTCTTTTTCATTTTCATAATCATAATCTGATTTATAAATTGCTGCTGTATATGGTTTTGTTGGTAATCCAAATTTAACTCCTACATTAAATAATCCGTCTTCATATTCGCCTTGATTTGAAAATCTTTGTGAATATTGATAAGTATGTTCATAACCATTTATTGTTAATCTTACATTTTTTATATCTTTTGCAATTCCAATGTCTGGTTGTTCTCTATCATATAGTCCTAAGTTAATATGTTTGATTTCTTCTTGTCCATATGTAAAATGATCTCTTACGTTATATCCTGTTACATCTGTATCGGCTGTAATGGTGTATTGTCCATTATTTATCAATGTTGCTTCATGCTTTGTTTCATCAATATTGTATGATAAATTATGTTTTTCGTTTCCATTAGCATCTATAGTTACACCTGTGTTTCTTGTTTTTCCTTCTATTTTTGAGAAGTTGTTGTTAAACTCTGTTCTTCTTTCTTCTGACTCAGAAGCTTTTGAACCATTGTTTTTATCTAAATGTGGTACAACATTTGTATATGTTAATCCATCATATTCAAATTCAATGTAGTAATCTCCTAATTTTTCAATTAAGACATCTTCGAATAGGTATTCTCCATGTCCATCATGACCTCTCTCATCTTTATATCTTCCAGAGTCAGGTAATTGAGCGGTTTTTGTTTCTTTTACTGTTTCTCCTGTTGTTCTGTCTTTTAACCTTACTACTATTCCATCAAATAGAACGTCTCTTGTTTCGTCGCCTTCTGCAAATAAGCTATTTCTATCATTACCATCTGTTGTTTTGCTATCTGGTACATCTTTCCATACAAATCCAGATAATTTTACATAAATTTGTTTATTTCCTATTATAACAACACTTACTTGCTCTCCTGCTTTTACTACTGCTTGTGTTGGCTCTGGTTGTTCTTCATATCCATAGTTTGGATTATATGTTTCATATGCTATATATGTTCCTGCTGATATTTTTTCAATTGATATTTCACCATTTTCATCTGTTACCCATTCGCTTGCATTTTGCCTATTATCTACATAGGTAACTTTTCCTTCTTGATCTTTAGCTAAGTATTTTCCAGTATTTTGATGTTGGAATATGAATTTTACGCCTTTTAACTTGACTTGCTCATTATCTTCATTTACTTTAATTACTTTTAAATTTCCTTCTATGTCAATATCATAGTCAAATGGTGTTGATATATCTAATGGTGCTCCATAAGGCTCTCTAATAATTAAGTTTTGTCTATCACCATGTTTAGCTTCTAAAAACCATATTGTTACACCTTTTATTGTTGTTGTTGATGTTCCTGTAAGTGTTGTAATTTTTGTAACATCTGTACCTGCTGGTATTGATACATAGAAGTTTTTTCCTGATGTAATATCACTTGCATCAAACCATCTCTCGTCTCCACCTTTGAAATTGCTATATAGAATATTGTCTATTTTATTTCCATTTTGGTCTTTTACTTCAACATCTTTCATTGTTCCAGGGAAAGTCCAGTTAAATGGTCCTACTCTTACGTAAGATTTTCCATCTTTTTCGTAAGGTACTACTTGTATGTTATCTTTATTTGTATTATCTACTATGTTTTGTACATTTTGAATATTATTTGCATATTCAGAAGATTCTTCGTCTAAGTATGTATTTTTACCTTTACTGCTATTTGCAAAACCTTGGTATAAACCATTATGATTTTTACCTACTTGATTCATCCATGTATACATGTTATTCCAAATAGCATTCTTTACTGCTGATGTATCATTTGACGATAATATGTATGCTAGTTTTGCATTGTACCAGCTTTCAATTGTTTTACCATCATAGTCAGTTGATTTTATACCTTCTATATTTACTTTAGAAACAACGTGATATGTGTTAGCTGATTTTAATGCTTGCCCATGCTCTACACAAAAGATATTTCCGTTGTTTACATAATCAGAATATGTTACATCTAACCATTGTCCTACATCATAAGCATTTGAACTTGCACATATTCCTATTACTCCTAAGAATGCTATTATCATACTGATTATTATCTTTTTTGTTTTTCTCATTTTATTTTTACCTCCTTTCTTTCCCTTTTTACATTTCGCTAATTGTATTTTTCTTTTTTATTGCAATTACAACTGCTACAATTCCAAGTGCTATTATAATTGTTATTACTAATCCTGTATATACTACTTCTTCTCCTGTTTTAACACTTATTATTGTTTCTGCTGAGCTGTAATCATTTTCTGTTTTTTCTCTATTTCCTGGTGTAGAATTAATGTCTTTTATTCCTAGTTCGTTATATGCTTCTGCTATTTCTGCTATATTTGGAACAGATCCTGTGTTATTTTCTGTCATTGCTTTTGTTAGTGTTAAAACTACTGTTTTTGTTTCTCCTGCTTTTATTTTTTCATTTGCTAATTTGTCTGTGTATAATGTATTTCCTGTTTGATACCAATCTTTGTTTAATTCTGAACTGAATTTTAAGTCTGATGGGATATAATCAGCTATTTTTTTAGCATATCCTTCTATTTCGCCTTTGTTTGTTACACTTATTTTATATTCAATAATAACTGTTGAACCATTTAAGTCTTTACCTGGCACCTCTACTTTTGCTAGGCTAGCATCTTGATATTCTCTTACTGCAGTTCCACTAGCATTTTGAATTAAAATTCTGCTTACTGATTTATTTAGTTGTAAATCGAATTTTTGTAATTTGATTAATCCTATGTTTATATTTGAAATATTTTGATTATTTAGTGTTAATATATCTGTTGAGGCTACTTCTTTTGTTTCATTTTCAATTAGTAATTTATTTGATAAAGCATCTGAATTTTCTGCTTCTCCTACTCCTTCTACTTTGTATTTAGTTAAAGCATATTGTACATTATCATATTCAAATATAACGATGTATTCTCCGTTTGCTATTTTATCTAATACATAAATTCCATTTTCATTTGTTGTTGCTTCTAATATTTGTCCTTTTTGGTTTTTTACTAAATTGTTTGTTTTAACATTTAATAATTTTACTTTAATGTTGTTTAATAATTTTTCTCCTTGTTCTTTCTTTCCGTTTGCATTTTCGTCATACCAAGCTGTACCCATTATTGTTTTATTTCCTTTAGCTATGTTGTTATCATCTACGTTGTTATTGCCATTTCCATTTGGATCGTTTGGATTGCTTGGGTTATTTGGATTAGTTGGGTCGCTAGTTTCTTCATTGTCTGCTTCAATAATATGATTTATTGATGCGGTTGTTGCTATATTTTTTCCAAATAATTCTGCTGATGCAACATTTGTAATAGGTTCTGCTGTACTTCTTGCTTGTGAGTAGTCAACAACTGTTTCTATTTCTATTATGTTTGTTCCATTTGGAGCTAATGTTAAGGTTGCTTCTACTTCATTTGAATCTGTACTTTTCATTTCTTGTCCATCTACTGTTATTTTGTTAATGCTTAATTGTTTTGGTATAGAGTCTTTTACTATTAATGAATTTGTGTCTGCAGTTGTTTTGTTTTCTAGTGTTATTGTATATGTAATTGTATCTCCTGATTTTACATATTCATTTTGTGTATTAGATGTCATTGATAAATTAACTTCTATATTTTTTACTTTATCTTGCAAACTGTTTGATTCGTATTTTTCTTTTCCGTCTATAACTTCAACTGAAAATCCAATTGGTTCTTCATTTTTTATGTTATTTACTATTAAGTCATAACTTAATACTTTATTTTGCCCTGGCTCTAATGTTCCTATATTTATTTCGTCTTTATATTCTAATGTTTCTGTTTGTGGTATGTCTTTTGGATCTATTTCTGGTATTTCCATGTCTATAGAATTTTGTGATTTTTCTGCTTCTTGATTAACTTCGTAAATTTCTCCACCTTCTACTTCCATGTCTGTTGTTAATACCAATCTATCTACTTTTACACCTTCTGAAAGGTTTGTTTTGACTTTTACATCTTCTTGTTTTTCATTTGAGATGTTTTCTATAATTGCGAAGTATTGTACTGAACCTGATGTGTATATATCTACATTTCTATCTGTAATACGTTTTACAGTTACTCTTATATTTCCAGTTGTTGTTTTATGTTCTATTTCTTCTGTTTGTTTTGTAACTTCACCATATTTTATTTCTGCTTGATTTTTTAGTATGGTTCCGGCTTTTGTGTCGTTATTTACTCTTACTTCATATGATACATTTATTGATTCTCCTACTTTTAGAGTGTTTATTATACCTTCATAAGTTTTATAATCAAATTCTTTATAGTAAGATGCTCCTGTGTATTCATAGTGTTCTTCTGGTTGTACAAAAGTTGTTCCTTCTGGTACATTTCCTTTTACTGAAACGTCATTTATGTCTTCTGTTCCTGTGTTTTTAACTTCAATGTTGTACTTAATTACTTCTCCATTTTTTACTGGAGTTGTTATTTCTTGTCCACCTTTACTTGCTGTTAACGCAACTTGTACTTCTGGTCCAATTCCTGTTTGCATTTCAATTGAAGTAGAGTTTAATTGGTCTTCTATTTTTGTTTGGCTATCTGTATTTTTTACTGTGTATTTAGTTGTTGCAACTTGGTTGTACTCTAAATTTGCAGGTACAACAAATTTATAAGATGTTTGCACACTACTTTGTGCAGGTATTTCATCTGTTGCAATTAAGAATTTTGTTACTTTGCTATTATCTGTAATTGAATCTGTCCAACCATTTTCTGCGTTTTCCAAGCTATCTGTTGCATTTGAGTTTTCAGAATAGTAGACTTTTGCGTTTTCAGTACCTGTGACTGTTATTCCATTTACTATTTGAATTCCCATATTGTTGTTTGCGTTGTTAGTTGGTAAGTCTCCTAATATTTTTACACCTTCAACACTATGTTCATTGTTGTTGATGATTTCCATTTGTGCTTCTAGTTGTTTACTATCAGCACTTTTTTCCATTTTTACTTGTTTTGTTTCTTCTTGTCCTAATGTTTCTATTCCTAAGTCTTGTATGTTATAAATTGTTGTGATATCTTTTGGTGCAACAATTTTTATTGCTTTTGATGTGCTTCCTGTTTTGTCTTGGTTTGTATAAGTCATTTGTATTTGTGCATCTTTTGTTGCTGATTTTTTATTTACGGTTAGATTTGCATTTATAACAATTGTACTTCCATCAATTACGTCTTCGTGATATTGTGTTTGACTACCTTCTAAAGTTATATAAATTGTTTTTCCTTCAACTCTATAATTTTTGATAGATAATTCGTTTTCGTATATGAAATCTATACTGTTAATTGTTATGTTTTCTACTTGTTCTGGTAATTGTATTGCAATTTGTGGATTTGTGTATAAGTCATATTTTTCGTTGCTAGACATTAATACTACTTTCATTTCCACATTGTTTGATATAACTGTTGATAAGTCTTCTCTGTTTACTTCTAATTTACTTTCTGTTACTGTGTCTTCTAGTTTCATAGAAACTTCTTTTTCTTGTTTTCCTTTATCTGTATTATATTGTGTTGTTACTTTGTTTTTTAATTCTGTTGCATTTTTTGCTATATCTTTAGCTTCTTGTATTGTTTTTGTATGGTTTAATTTTAGTATTCCTTCTTTTACTGGTGTAGTGGTTCTAATGTAAATTTCTGTTACATTTTTTCCTTCATAAGAAATTGTTATATTTCCTTCTAAATCTACTTCTGATGCATTTGTAATTGTTCCTAATGTTTCTCCATTTTGATTGTAAATTGTTACAATTCCCTCTTCTCCAAATATCTTGTTAAATTCGTCTTTTTTTACGGTTGTTTTGTTGTATATTACATTTGCTGGTATTTCTTTATTGTTAACTATGTATCTACTTGCCTCTTCTTTTAATTCTATACTAGAAATTGCAGAAGCATATGTTATATTTAATTCTGTTATATTTTGATATTGTCTTGCAATTCCTGCATTTAATTTTCCTTTATAAATGCTTTCTTCTGTATTTTGACTGTTTATTTGAAGAATGTTGTCTATTTCTTCTGCTCCTACTGTTGTTGTGGCTTTGGTTTCTAATGTTTTATTGTTATATAATGTAACATTTTCGTTAGATGTAAATTCTATATTTTCTACTTCTACATCTTTATCATAAACACAAGTTACTATAATTTTTTCTACTCCTTGTGTTTTCCATCTTACTTTATTTTCGTTGTTTACATCATTTTTTAGTGTTATTGTTAAGTCTTTTCCATCATAGCTGTAGTTGTATGCTGTCATGTTGTTAAAATAACATACACTTTTAACTTCTTCTGCTTGTTTTTCGTCTATTGTAGGAATTGCTATTTTTGAATTTATTTCTTTTATTGGATAGTTATTTTCTTTTAATCCTAAGGTATAAGTAAATTGGATTATTCTCTTTTCTTGTCCGTTTATTTGAGCAATTTTATTGGTTATTATTTGCATTTCGTTTTGGATATTTTCTTCTGTGTTTTGCTCTACTATTTTTAGGTTTACTTCTTTTTCTGCTTTGATGTTTATGTCTTTTTCTGTTCTGTCTCTATATATACCTTTTAAATTGATTTTGCTTACCAAGTTTAATAAACCTATATCATATAAGTCTTCTTTTATAGGCTCTATTCTTACTTTTATTTCTCCTGCTGCTCCTACATTGATTTGGTTTAAGTAAATTGTATTGTTTTCTATTTTGTTTACGTACTCACTTTCGGAGTCTTTTAATACAAAATTACTGTTTTCTAAAGAGATTTCTCCATTGAAGTAACCTTCTTTTTTTACATTTAAGTTTAGGTATAGAAAGGTTTCTTCTTGAATATTTTCTTTTTCTAATGTGGTAACTTTGTTTTCATTTTTATCTTTGAAATATGCTTCAAATTCTATATTTTGATGGTTGGTTGCTGTGCTTTCTGCTGCATAACTGATTAACCCTTTTCCAACAAATACGAAGTTTGTCATTGTCATTGATAAAATGATTAGTAAAATAATACCAATTTTTAAAATACTATTTTTCATAGCTTCCTCCTTATGATTTAGGTTTTTTGTTACCTAATCTTTCTTATATATATTATATATTTTGTTGAAATAAATCAACTTCTTATTTTTTTGTCTTTTGAATTGCTCCGTTTTTGTGCTTACGGAAAGCGTTTCCTTTACTTTTATATTACAAAATATTATTTTTTTATTACATTTTGTAATATTTTGCATGGTCTTTTATTATTATACTATATTTTTACAGTTTTTTCAATGGTTTTACGATATTTTTTAACTTTTTATGTAAATGTTGGAAATATTTTGTTGATACTTTTCTTCATTATCTTTTAATATTAATTCTATATTGTTTTTTTCTTCATTATCGCATAAATAGTTTAAATATATCATGCTTATTATTGATTTGGTTTTCTTCTTCAAATTCATTTCATTTATTGATTTGCTATGATCTAGGTTAGGCTTATATGTAGTAGATTTATTTCTCTGCCAAAATTCTATTAACTTTTTTGGTATTTTTTCTATTATATTATCATCGGAATATTGCAGTATTTCTAATACTTCTACTATTGCTTCGCTATATTCAATGCTAACCATTATCTTTCCTCCATATTTTTATTATTAACTTGTTCTATTTTATCT
The DNA here is from genome assembly GCA_947629995.1 of uncultured Clostridia bacterium. GTDB lineage: Bacteria > Bacillota > Clostridia > TANB77 > CAG-508 > CAG-269. The sequence continues at coordinate 15,152 of CANRFX010000014.1, forward strand.
TCTGTTCTAACACCTTGTACTGTTTCTCTTGTTACCTCATCAATAGCCTCAATTCTATCATTAACAGCTACATCGTGAAATTCAACTAAACTATGCTTTTTCTTTTTATTAAAGTCTACTCGACTAAATTCAGTTCCCTTAAATGGATTTTTTTCATCTGGTATTTGCTCTAATAATTTAGAACTAGAAATATATCTTTCCCTATATAACTTCCTTTCTTCTTCTGAAAATAATAATTCTAGTAATATTTCCATTTTCTCTTGTTCAGGGATTTCTTCTTTTAGCTGATCCTTTAACTCTAATAATTTCTTATCTTCTTTACTATGTTCTGGTTGTTTTTCAATTTCAGCTAATTTTTGTGATATTTGCATTATTCTACCATATAACCTTGTATTTTCAATCCAAGTATTTGGGTTAATAGTTCCATTCGATATTCTAAACTCTATTGTATTTTTTCCATTATTAACATTTAATAAATTTAGTGCAGAAAACCTTCTTTCTTGAACTTCTTGTATTTCACTAATAAATTGTTCTAAATCTTTTTCACTTTTTAAATTTATGGTTCCCTTCTCTATAGCTTTATTAAATTTTGGTGAAATAGGAGGAGCATATTCTTTTAATCCCATTCTTGGTATAGTACCTATTTCATTGCTCATTTTGTATATGATTTTTTCTGGATTTCCCCATATTTCAAATAAATTCACATAGGCCTCTTTACTTTTTAAATAATCTGCACCTATGTGTATATGCCCTCCACATCTTTCACTAACTTTATTTCCACATTTTTGTAGCATTGAACATACAATATATATATCTTCTACGTCTTCTTTATTATCAGTTAGTATAGGAGATACTACCTCTACTCCGTCATTTAAACTGTCATCTCCTTTAGTATTCCATTCTTTTGTTTCTCCATTGACCTGTTTTTTGACAATTTTCTTTAGTTTTTGTATATTTGAACTCATCACTCCTTCAGATTCTATTTCCATACCAATAGTCATATTTTCGTCTATTCCTATTGCTGAATACATTCTGTTTTCATCTAAAAAAGTTTCTTTTAATTTTTCTCTATCATCTAGTAAATTATCACTATCTTCCTTTATATTTTTAAGTAAAATTGCTTTAGTAAATTCATCATTCAATTTTTCTAATAAATCTATCTTTTGGTTATCATCTTGTAAGCTCTCTATAACCTTTGCTTTATCAGAATCATCACTTAGTTTTTCTAATAAATCTATTTTTTTGTCATCATCTTGTAAAATTGCTATAACCCTTGCTTTAGCAGAATCATCACTTAGTTTTTCTAATGCTTCTATTTTTTTGTCATCATCTTGTAAGCTCTCTATAACTTTTATTTTATCAGAATCATCACTTAGTTTTTCTAATAAATCTATTTTTTTGTCATCATTTTGTAAGTTTTCTATAACTTTTACTTTAGCAGAATCATCATTTATTTTTTCCAATGCTTCTATTTTTTTGTCATCATCTTGTAAGTTCTTTATAACTTTTACTTTAATAAAATCATTTTTTATTTTTTCTAATGTTTCTATTTTTTTGTCATCATCTTGTAGGCTCTCTATAACCCTTGCTTTAGCAGAATCACTACTTATTTTTTCTAATAAATCTATTTTTTTGTCATCATCTTGTAAAATTGATATAACCTTTGATTTAGCAGCATCAGCACTTATTTTTTCTAATAAATCTATTCTTTTGTCATCATCTTGTATGCTTTCGATAACTTTTGCTTTAGCAAAATCATCACTTAGTTTTTCTAATGCTTCTATTTTTTTATCATCATCTTGTAAGGTTACTATAACTCTTGCTTTAGCAAAATTATCATTTATTTTCTCTAATGCTTCTATTTTTTTGTCATCACTTTGTAATGTTACTATAACTTTTGCTTTAAAATAATCAAAATTTATTTCTTCTAATGCTTCTATTTTTTGGTCATCTGATAATGGCATTAATCTTTTTTCAATTTCAGTCATAATACTTTTCCTTTTAATTGTTTTTTAAATATTTTTTCATTATTTCATTAGCAAATTTATTAATTATTATATAATTATCTTTTATATTTTCTTTATTAATATATCTTCCAAATATATTTGCATCTGTTCTCTCTAGTAAAATAATTTTATTAAATTTTGCCATAGATAATATATAAGAAAATTCATCATATAAGATAAATGCATTTTCATCAAAATCTCCTGTTTTTTCTAACTTAACAATTTTTATATTGTTTTGCATTGTATTAGCTATAGTCTTTTTTTCAAGTTCAATTTTTCTTTCTTCTTTTGACATATCAAAGTAATTTTTATTTATAAAATTTTCAATTAAACTTTTTATATCTTTATACTGATACTTTTCTTTTCCTTCTATAACAATTAAATTTTCCATTACTTTAAACCTCTATAATTTTATAAATTAGTTCTATTATACTATATACCAATTAAAATTGTAAAGATGTTTACATATAATTATTGTTTTATTTATTGTTTAAAAGTATTTAAGTTCCAAGGAAATTGTGGTAAATTTTTCGTTTCAGATAATAAATCTGATGATATATAATACATTTTATGACCAAATTCATTGAAAAAAATAAAAAAATACTATATTATATATAATATTAGAAAAAGGAAGTGTATTTTTTGAAAATAAAAATTAATAGAGGAACTAATCAAATAGGAGGTTGTATTACTGAAATTGAATCAATTAATGGTACTAAAATAATTATAGATATAGGTAGCAATTTACCAGATTCAGATGGTAGAAAAAAACCAGAAATTGAATTAGAAGGCTTGACAAAAGGTTTTCCTGATTACAAGGCTATATTTATTACTCATTGTCATGGAGATCATATAGGATTATATAATAAGGTATTGTCTGATATACCAATTTATATTGGAGAGGTTTCAAAAGAAATTTATAATATAGTGCAAACTAGACTTAGTAAAGCTAATCTTGTGGAAAGAGAAGATTTGGAACGAATATCAAAATTTAAAACTTTTAATATTAAAGATAAAATAATAATTGATGATATCAAAATTACTCCTATTGCTGTTGACCATTCAGCCTTTGATAGCTATATGTTTTTAATTGAAGCAGATGGAAAAAAAGTTTTACATACAGGAGATTTTAGAACACATGGGCAAAGAGGTAAAGCAGTTTTAGAAGCAATAAAAAAATATGTCGGAAAAGTTGATTGCTTAATTTGTGAAGGAACAACATTAACAAGAGATAATAGTAAAATATTAACAGAATTCGAGTTACAAAAAGATGCTGAAAAAATTTTTAATGAGAATAAATACAATTTCGTATTATGCAGTAGTACCAATATAGACAGGATAGCAGCTATTCACAAAGCAACATTAAAAAATCACAAAATGTTTATTTGTGATGACTATCAATGTGACCTCTTAGAATATATTAATACAATTTCAAGAAGTAATTTATATAAATTTAATGATGCTGATAACATAAAAGATACCAAAGTCTATCGTTACGCACCTAATATGTTAGAAAAAATGAGAAAATATGGTTTTGTAATGTTAGTTAGAGCAAATGTAAAATTTGCTAAATTTTTAAAAATGTTTGAAAATTATGCTTTTATATATTCTGAATGGAAAGGATATTTAACAGGAACAAATGAAGATTATAAAAGAATTCAAGATTTTGTTCCAAAAGATAATATTTATCTACATACTAGTGGTCATGCTACACCAGAGGCAATTAAAGAAGTTATTATTATTACTAATCCAAATTATGTAATACCTATACATACAGAGGATAAAGAAAAAATTAAAGAATTAACTGATAAAGCAGTTATATTAGAAGATGGAGAAGAATTTATAGTAAGTTGAAAGGGGAAATGAATTGTGAACAAAAAAGAAATTTCAGAAACAGAAGTATATGAAAAAATAAATGATATATTTGAAAAATTAACAAAATATGCTAATTATCCAGATTATCAATTAGAAAGAAGGTTAGATATATTTTTCTTAATATACTTAAAGGAAATATTGACAATAAAAGGTATTGACATTTCAGATACTTTTATATTCCCAGAATTTCCGTTATTAAAGAAATATGAAAATGAATGTAATGATTTAGAAAAAAGCCTTGCTAGCAAAAGGGCAGATTATGTTGTTTTCTCTAATCAAAAAATGTA
>CANRFX010000015.1 GCA_947629995.1 uncultured Clostridia bacterium
CTCTTTGTACTATTTTTACAATTGGTTTTCCAATAGCAGGTATATGTAAAATAAGATTTTTTACAGCATCACTTGATTTATTATAAGATCTTTTTGTTCTTAATTTACTAAGTAACATACTCATTCCGCCAATGTTCTTAGAAATACTCATTTCATTATCATTTAAAATTACTGTCATTCTTTCCTTACTATATCCTGCGTCATTTAAAGCTTCTAAAGCCATTCCTCCTGTTAATGCACCATCTCCTATTACTGCAAGTACAGAATGTTTTTCTCCTTTTAAATCTCTTGCTCTTGCCATACCAAGTGCAGCAGATACAGATGTACTACTATGTCCTGTATTAAAGCAATCTGTTTCTGATTCATTTGTTTTAGGAAAACCTGCTATACCATTTAATTTTCTAAGTGTTTTTAACTGTTCTCTTCTTCCAGTTATAATTTTATGTACATATGTCTGATGACCTACATCCCATACTATTTTATCTTCTGGCAAAGAAAATACACTATGAAGAGCAATAGTTAACTCCACTACTCCTAAATTAGATGCTAAATGGCCTCCATTTTCTGATACAATATCTAATATATATTTTCGTATTTCTTCTGCTAATTGTTTCTTTTCTTCTATATTTAATTTTTTTACGTCCTCTGGCGAGTTTATTTTTTCTAACATTTTTACCACCTATCTTTTTAAGTAGTCTTATTATACCATGCTAGTTTTATGTTTGTAAATGTTAATTTTTGATTTTTATATTTTATTTTTAACTCCATAAAAAATAAAATATGCATAGCTTATATTTTATACAAAATATAAACTCTGCATACTAATAATTTATTTTTTTACAACAATTTTTTCATTTTCAACGCCAATTTGCGCTAATTTATTTTTCTCTAAGTTACCATCTAATATTTCTTCTGCTAACTTATCCTCTAAAACATTTTGTATTGTCCTTCTCAATGGTCTTGCACCAAAGTTTTTATCAATACCTTTACTTGCAATTAATTGTTTGACATCTGGCATTAATTCAATTTTTATTTTTTCGTTTTCTAATCTTTTTACTACTTCATTTAGCATAATATCAATTATTTTATCTATTTCTACATTGGTTAATTTATGGAATACAATAATTTCATCAATACGATTTATAAATTCTGGTCTTAATTCTCTTTTTAATGCTTCCATTACTTCTTTTTTAGTCTCTTCATATTCCTTTTTATTATCCTCTTCCTCTGTTTTGTTTTGGCTAAATCCTAAAGATTTCTTATCAGTAATTAATCTTGCTCCAATATTAGATGTCATTATAATAACTGTATTTTTAAAGTTTACTGTTCTTCCTTGGCTATCAGTTAGACGACCATCTTCTAATATTTGTAATAACATATTCATTACATCAGGATGTGCTTTTTCAATTTCATCAAATAGAATTACAGAATATGGTTTTCTTCTTATTTTTTCAGTTAATTGTCCGCCTTCATCAAAGCCTACATATCCTGGAGGAGAACCAATTAATTTTGATACAGAATGTGGTTCCATAAATTCTGACATATCAATTCTTATCATAGCATTTTCATCACCAAATAGACTCTCTGCTAATGCTTTTGATAATTCTGTCTTTCCTACTCCAGTTGGTCCTAAGAAAAGAAATGAACCAATTGGTCTTTTAGGGTCTTTTAGACCAACCCTACTTCTACGAATTGCTTTTGCTACAGCCTCTACTGCTTCATTTTGACCTATTACTCTTTCATGAAGATTTTTCTCTAAGTTTTTAAGTCTTTCATTTTCATCTTCTGTTATTTTATTTGCAGGTATTCCGGTCCAGTTACTAATAACTTCTGCAATATTTTCTTCTGTAATATTTGTAATTTCTTTTGTATTTTTGTTTTTCCACTTTTTTTGTTCTTTCTCATATTTTTCTTTTAATTCTTTTTCTTTATCTCTTAAAGTTGCTGCTTTCTCAAATTTTTGAGTTCTAACTGCTTCTTCTTTATCTTTTTTGGTTTCTTCTATTTTTTCTTCTAATTCTTTTAAATTTTCAGGTTCTGTATATGTTTTTAGTTTTGCACGTGATGCTGCCTCATCTATTAAATCAATTGCTTTATCTGGTAAAAATCTATCATTTATATATCTAATTGACATTTTTACTGCTGCTTCTATTGCTTCATCTGTAATTTTTACACCATGATGAGCTTCATATTTATCACGAATTCCTGTCAATATTTTTATTGTATCTTTCCCTGTTGGCTCATTTACATTAACAGGACTGAATCTTCTTTCTAGAGCTGCATCTTTTTCAATATATTTTCTATATTCATTTAATGTTGTTGCACCAACTAATTGAATCTCTCCTCTTGCTAAAAGTGGTTTTAGGATATTGGCTGCATCTATTGCTCCTTCTGCTGCTCCAGCACCAACAATTGTATGGATTTCATCAATAAAAATTATAATATCTCCTGCTTTTTTTACTTCTGAAAGAGCCTTTTTTATTCTTTCTTCAAAATCTCCTCTATATTTTGCACCTGCAACCATACCAGATATATCCATACTTACTACTCTTTTATCTTTTAAAATTTCTGGCACATCACCTTGTACAATTTTTTGGGCTAATCCTTCTACTACCGCAGTTTTACCAACACCAGGTTCTCCAATTAAACAAGGATTATTTTTAGTTCTTCTTGATAAAATCTGTATTACTCTTTCTATTTCTTCTTTTCTACCAACTATTGGATCTAATTTTCCCTCTTCAGCTTTTTTGGTTAAATCTTCACCAAATTGATTTAATGTAGTTGTTTGATTATAGCTTCCTTTTCTTTTTCCGTTTTCTTTTGCTTTTTCTTCTCCACCTGATAAATCCTCTCCTTCATTAATTACTTTGATAATTTCATTATATAGTTTTGGAATATTTACATTTAGTTCTAATAAAATTCTTGCTGCAATACAATCGCCTTCTCTTAAAATTCCAATTAATATATGTTCTGTTCCAATATAATTGTACCCTAATTTTCTTGATTCAATAAAAGCATTTTCTATTACTCTTTTAGTTCTTGGAGTAAAACCTAAGGTTTCAGTAATTGGTTCTTCTTGTCCAATCAGCTCTGCAATCTTATCAATAATACTTTCAGGTGTAACTTCTTGATTTTCTAGAACTTTTGCAGATACTCCGGCTTCCTTCTTTTGCTAAACCATAAAGAATATGCTCTGTTCCTACATAATTATGTCCTAATTCAATTGCTAATTCGTTTGCAAATTCAATTGCCTTTTTAGCTCTGTTTGTAAACTTATAAATCATATTAAAATCTCCCCTTTCCTTTTATTTTTCATTCATTATTTGATGAATAACTTCGGCTCTTTTAATATCACGTTCGATTGGCTCATACTGATTTCCTAAAAATTTTTGCAAATTTGCAGGTTTAGTATAAAGATATAACTTTTGTACTTTCAAATCTGTTAATTCTTTTAAAATTCCTAAATCTGTACCCAATTTAATATTAGAAAGTAAATTTCTAGTCTCTTCTTGTGAAATTTTTTTACAATAATTTAAAATTCCATAACTTCTATAAATTAAATCTTCAAAACTAACATCATCTTTTGCAAGTAATTTTCTTGCTTCTCTTTCTTGTTTAATTATTTTTTCAACAATAACTTTTAAATTTTCAATAATTTCTTTTTCTGATATTCCAAGTGTTTGTTTATTCGATATTTGGTACATATCTCCTGTGCTTTCCGTATTCTCTCCATATACGCCTCTTATATTTATGCCAAATGAATTAATTGCATCTAATACTTTTCTTGTATTTTTAGTTTTAGAAAGTGCTGGCAAATGAACCATAACTGATGCTCTAAGAGCTGTTCCCACATTATTGGGAAAAGATGTTAAATATCCATATTTTTTATTAATTGCATATCCTAGAGTTTGTCCTATTTTTTCATCAATCTCTATTGCTAAATTTAAAGTGTTTTCTAAATCTAATCCACAATTAAATACTTGTATTTCTAAATGATCTATATTTCCAATCATTATACAAATGTTTTCTTCATCATTTATTAGTATACTTCCTGTCTCATTTTTATTTAAAACAAAATCAGGACTAATTAAATTTTTTTCTACTAAACTCATTTTTGTAATTTCATCCATATCTGCTAATTTTAAAAATTTTAAATTATATCCTATTTCATAAAGTGAATCTTTTATTTTGTTTTCTAACTTTTTGATTTCTTCTTTTTTTAAATTAAATGAAAATCCATTTATATTTCTTGAAAATCTTATCCTTGTACTTCTTGCAACATCTGAATTTTCACTTGATTGCAAATACCAATTCATCTCTATCCCTCCATTTTCTTTATTTCATCTCTTAATTTTGCCGCATCTTCATATCTTTCTTCTTTTATCGCTTGTTTTAACTCATCTTGTAATTTTTCTAATTTGTTTTCTTTCTTCATTTCTTTTGGAACTGATTTTTTTTCTTGTTTTTCTTCTTCACTTTTATCTATCTTATTATCCATAATTTTTCCAATTCTTCCAACATGGCGATTAGCTCCTTGAATTCTTTTAATAATTGGATCTAATCTTTCTTGGAATACTTCATAACAGTTTCCACATCCTAATCTTCCAGTATTTACAATATCATCAAAAGTATATCCACATTGGTCACATTTTAATGTTTTTATTTCATTTAATAAAGGCATAAAATCTGGTGTTGCAAAATCCTCCATAAATTCTCCAAAAAAACTAGAAAAATCGATTGGCATACTAAAGTCCATATTTGTTATTCCTAATTTTTGACTACACTCCTCACATAAATTTAATTCTTTTTTTCTTCCATTTATATTTTCTGAATATTTTACATTTGCTTCTCTTTTTCCACAATTATCACACAACATACTAAATTCCTCCCTTAGGTGTTTTTTGGGACGGGGTCAAAAAACACCCTATTTTTTTGATTAATTCAATTTAAAATTTAAATTTTTTTCAATGGGTGTTTTTTGACCCCGTCCCAAAAAACACCTAGTTCAAATTTAACAACATGTTCTTGAATATTCTTGCTCTTACTTTATCTTTGTTATCTTTATCTAGTTGTAATACATTATCACTTGTTGCTACTTTTAATAATTTTGCTTCTTTTGCACTTAAAATATCATATGTTAGAAAATCACTAATTAGTATATCAACTTCATTTGAAGTTATCTCTGAACCAATATTATTAATAATATGCAAAAGATAATCTGATTTTGTATTGTTTACTTTTTTTATTGTGATATGCCCTCCACCACCTCTTCTGCTTTCTACATAATAACCTTGCGATGGCTTAAACCTAGTTGCTATTACATAATTTATTTGAGACGGTACACAATTAAACTGCTCTGCAAGTTCATTTCTTTGTATTTCTATACTGTCTTCTTCATCAAATAAATCTTTAATAAATTCTTCTATTATATCTGATATTCTCATTTCATCACTCTCCTTCTATTTTTGTTTTTATTGACTTTGACTTTCTTTGACTTACAAATATATTATATTCTTTCTCAAAATTTTTTCAAGAATGTTTTTTGACCTTCTTTGACTTTTTGTTTGTTTTTTTAATTGTTTTTTTGTTATTTTCTCTTTTTTTCTCTTTTTATTTTTGTTTTTTATCCTTTTTTGTCATATTCTGTAATTCTTCTACCTTTTCTTTTTGTTCTGGCAATGTTATCCAAGTAAAATAAGAAGAAATGAATTCTCCATATTTTGTGCTATCTTCTCCTACTTCTGAAACTCCTTGTTCTACTCCGTTTTTCTTTATTTTTTCTTTTTGAATTCATAAAATACACACTCTCTTTCTTTATTGTTATGTGCATATTTTTGATTTTTATTCAATTTTTTGTTAATTTTACATAAAACTATTCCTTTTTTTCCAAAAATATGCTATAATTGAAATAGTTGTAAATTAAGGAGGTTCTTTTTATGTGGCAAATTTGGTTAATCATAGCAGGTTTTTGTTTCATAATAGAAATTATGACTGCTGGATTTTTAGTTTTTTGGTTTGCAATTGGAGCTTTACTTGCAATGGTTACAAGTATTTTTGTTGATAACATTATTATTCAAACTGCAGTATTTGTCATATCTTCTGGACTTTTAATTTTAGCAACAAAACCTTTTGTTGAAAAGTTTGTGCAAAATAAAAATTCTATTCAAACTAATGTATATTCAACTGTTGGAAAAACTGGAATTGTTATTCAAGATATTGATTCAATTAATGGTACTGGTCAAATAAAAGTAGATGGCGAAGTTTGGTCAGCAATTGGAATTAATCAAACAAATATTGCAAAAGGTACTGAAGTAAAAATTGATGAAATAAAAGGTGTTAAATTAATTGTTTCACCAATCGAAAAATAGTTTTTAATTTATATTTATATAAATAAAAGGAGGAAAATTTTATGTGGTTTTTATTAGTTCTACTTGTTATTATTTTAATAATAGCAGTTATGTCTATTAAGATCGTTAAACAATCTGAGGTATACATTATCGAAAGATTAGGTAAATTTTATAAGGTAGCTGATGCTGGTCTTACAATTATAATTCCTTTCTTCGATCATGTTAGAAGTGTCGTAAGTTTAAAACAACAAACTATGGATGTTCCACCTCAAGGAGTTATTACAAAAGATAATGTTACAATTACAATAGATACAGTTGTATTTTACCAAATAACAGATCCTGCAAAAGCAGTATATGAAATTCAAAGTCTAAAAAAAGGAATTGAATATCTTGCTATTACAACAATTCGTGATATCATTGGTAAAATGGACTTAGATGAAACATTCAGTTCAAGAGATGGCATTAATAACCAATTAAGAGTTGTACTTGATGAAGCAACTGATAAATGGGGATGTAAAATTGATCGTGTGGAAATAAAAGATATTACTCCACCTGCTGATATTAGAGATGCAATGGAAAAAGAAATGAATGCAGAAAGAAATAAAAGAGCATTAATTCTAGAATCAGAAGCACAAAGGCAATCTGCTATTACTATCGCAGAAGGTAGAAAACAAGCAGCCATCCTAGATGCTGAAGCAGACAAAGAAGCAAAAATTAGAAGAGCTATTGGTGAAGCACAAGCTATTAAAGAAGTTGCTGAAGCAAAAGCAAAAGAAATTCAAATGGTATATGATGCTATGAAAAAAGCAGATCCTAATGATAAATTAGTACAATTAAAATCTTTAGAAGCTTTACAAGAAGTTGCAAAAGGTGATGCAAATAAAGTATTCATTCCATTTGAAGCAACAAGTGCTTTAAGTTCATTAGGAGCAATGAAAGAAGTTTTAACTGATAAAGAAAAAAAAGTTAAATAACTAAATAATAAAGCAGATACATAATAATTTTATACCTAACAAACCTAAAAAAGGATAGTATTTTACTTACTATCCTTTTTATATATTAAATTTTTCCAATTCTAAGAGTTCATAGCTTCTTCTACAGCTACTGCAACTGCAACAGATGCTCCAACCATTGGGTTATTACCCATTCCAATTAATCCCATCATTTCTACATGAGCAGGTACAGATGAGCTTCCTGCAAATTGTGCATCTGAATGCATTCTTCCCATAGTATCTGTCATACCATAAGATGCAGGTCCTGCAGCCATATTATCTGGATGAAGTGTTCTTCCTGTTCCTCCTCCACTTGCAACTGAGAAATATTTTTTATTTGCTTCTATTCTTTCTTTTTTATATGTACCTGCAACTGGATGTTGAAATCTTGTTGGATTTGTTGAATTTCCTGTAATAGAAACATCAACATCTTCTAACCACATTATAGCAACTCCTTCTCTAACATCATTTGCACCATAACATCTAACTTTACTTCTATCTCCATCTGAATATTTTATTTCTTCTACTATTTTAACTTTTCCTGTAAAGAAATCAAAATCTGTTTTAACATAGGTAAATCCATTAATTCTTGAAATAACTTGTGCTGCATCTTTTCCAAGTCCATTTAAAATAACTCTTAAAGGTTCTTTTCTTACCTTATTTGCTGACTTTGCAATTCCAATCGCTCCTTCTGCTGCTGCAAAAGATTCATGTCCTGCTAAAAATGCAAAACATTTTGTATCTTCTGATAATAGCATAGAAGCCAAATTTCCATGTCCTAATCCAACCTTTCTGTCATCTGCAACAGAACCAGGAATACAAAAAGCTTGCAATCCTTCTCCTATTGCCTTTGCTGCATCTGCTGCTTTGGTACATCCCTTTTTAATTGCAATTGCTGCACCTAAAACATATGCCCATGCTGCATTTTCAAAGCAAATTGGTTGCACTCCTTTTACAATTTCATAAGGATTAAATCCTTTTTCTTTGCATAATTCTAACGCGTCTTCAAAATCTTTTATTCCGTATTTTTCCATGACTGGTTTTATTTGATCTATTCTTCTTTCATAACTTTCAAATGTTACTGCCATTTTTATTCCTCCCTTAATTTTATATGATTTTTGTATTTATTCCTCTCTTGGATCAATTTTTTTAACTGCTTCATCAAATCTTCCATATGTACCAGAAGCTTTTTCAATTGCTTCTTTAGGGTCTATACCTTTTTTAATGTTATCCATCATTTTTCCTAGATGAACATATTTGTATCCAATTATTTGGTCATCCTTATCTAATCCTAATTCTACTATGTATCCTTCTGCTAAATTTAAATATCTTGGTCCTTTTAAAGAACTTGAATAAATTGTTCCAACTTGTGATGTATGTCCTTTTCCTAAATCTTCTAAACCTGCTCCTACTGGAAGTCCTCCTTCTGAAAAAGCAGTTTGTGTTCTACCATATACAATTTGTAAAAATAATTCTCTCATAGCAGTATTAATAGCATCACATACTAAATCTGTATTTAATGCCTCTAATATTGTTTTTCCTGTTAAAATTTCTCCTGCCATTGCAGCTGAATGTGTCATTCCTGAACATCCAATTGTTTCAATTAATGCTTCTTGAATAACCCCTTCTTTTACATTTAATGTTAATTTACATGCTCCTTGCTGTGGTGCACACCATCCGAATTCCATGTGTTAACCCAGAAATATCTTTAATTTCTTTTGCTTTTACCCATTTTCCTTCTTCTGGTATTGGTGCTGGTCCATGGTTTACGCCTTTTGCAACTTGGCACATCCCTTCTAATTCTTTTGAATAAATCATTTTTTATTGCTCCTTTCATTTCTTCATTTTGTTCTATATTAATTTTAGGCTATTTACCTAAAAATGATAACTAATTTTTTGATTTCATTTTTTCTATTTCTTCTTTAGATAATAAAAGTTGATTTCTATGTTTTGCTTCTTTTGTCCTTTCTTCAACTGTCTCCTCTGCTTGTTCTTTAGCATAATTTTCTGTGCTATATGCTACTATATTGTCTACATCTTTAATATATATACCTGCATCATAATATTCTTTTCTTGATAATACTTTTGCACCTAATTTATATCTTTTTAGAATTTCTCTATCTTGTTTACTTACTTGCTCTTCACCAATTCCTAAATTTTCATATCTCCATATAACATGCCTTTCATAACTATTAAATATACTATGATTTAAATCTGTATAGTCATATTCTACTTTAAATCTTAAATTATGAATAGACATAGTTAAATTGGTCCAAACTTCTTCCCATTCTGACTTTTGAAATTCTTTCCTTAACTCCTTTATTTTTTCGTATAGTAATTGAACCAATTTAAAATATTGATTTTCATCTAAATTAAATTTAGCTGGTATTTCATATACATTTACCGGTTTTTTTCTAATAATTCCTTTTGGAATATAATAGAAAAACAATTCTCCTGTCTTTCCTTCTGCATCCTGTGCATCTAAAACAGAACTGTATAAATAAAGACTATCCCATTTTTCTGGTATCATGTAATATAAAATTTTTTGGATATTTTCATAAATTTCCTTTATCTTTCTTGTATGATTTAACATATAATTTTTATTCCCTATCTAATAAACTATTACCTGTCATTTCTTCAGGTTTTTCAAGGTTCATCAAATCTAACATAGTTGGTGCCAAATCTGCTAATTTTCCTCCTGATTTTAGCTTTAGATTTTTATTACTTGTTACTAATATTAATGGTACAGGATTTGTTGTATGTGCTGTATGTGGCTCACCTGTACTGTAATCTATCATTTGTTCTGCATTACCATGATCTGCTGTAATTAATAAATTTCCATCTTTAGATTCTATTAATTTTACTACTTTTCCAACACATTCATCTACTGCTTCTACTGCCTTTATTGCTGCTTTTAAACTTCCTGTATGACCCACCATATCAGTATTAGCATAGTTCAATATAATACAATCATATCTATCATTTTCTATCGCATCTAATACTTTTTCCGTTACTTCATATGCACTCATTTCTGGTTTTAAATCATATGTTTCTACTTTTGGAGATGGTACTAAAATTCTATCTTCTCCTTCATATTGTTTTTCTTCTCCACCATTAAAGAAAAATGTTACATGTGCATATTTTTCTGTTTCTGCAATTCTTAATTGTGTATATCCTTTTTTGCTAATATATTCTCCAAATGTGTTTTTCAATGTTTCTTTTTTGAAAGCAATATGAACATTTGGCATTGTTTCATCATAACTTGTGAAACATACATAATATAAATTTAAATTCTTTTTAGTTTCAAATCCGTCAAAGTTCGGATCTACTAATGCTCTTGTAATTTGTCTTGCTCTATCTGGTCTAAAATTAAAGAAAATGACTGAATCATTTTTTTCAATTTTTGCAATTGGTTCTTCTCCATTACATATAACAGTTGGCTCTACAAATTCGTCAAATACTTCTTTTTGGTAAGAATCTTCGATTGCTTTTATTACATCTCCTGCTTTATTTCCTTCTCCTTTTACTAAAGCATCATAACATTTTTTTACTCTTTCCCATCTTTTATCTCTATCCATAGCATAAAATCTTCCGGAAATACTTGCAATTTTGCCAACATTTTTTTCGTTCATTTTTTCTTGTAATTTTACAATATATCCTTCTGCTGATGCAGGTGGTGTATCTCTTCCATCTAAAAAGCAATGTACATACACATTTTCAAAATCTCTTCTTTTTGCCATTTCTAGCAAGCCATACAAATGTCTATTATGGCTATGAACTCCACCATCTGACACCAATCCTAATATATGCAATTTTGAATTGTGTTTTTTACAATTTTCAATTGCCGCTATAAATTCTGGATTACTAAAGAAATCTCCATCTTCAATTGACTTTGTAATTCTTGTTAATTCTTGGTACACAATTCTTCCTGCACCAATATTAGTATGACCAACTTCTGAATTTCCCATTTGTCCTTCTGGAAGTCCAACTGCTAGTCCACTTGTATAGATTTCTGTATTAGAATATTTTTTCATTAGTTTATCAATATTAGGTGTATTTGCAAGTTTAACCGCATTTCCATTTTTATTGGGATTATTTCCAAATCCATCTAATATCATAAGCATAGTTAATTTGTCTTTCATTTAAAATCCTTCCTTAGGTGTTTTTTGGGACGGGGTCAAAAAACACCCTTTTTTTTGATTACTTCAATTTAAAACTAAATTTCTTTAGATAGGTGTTTTTTGACCCCGTCCCAAAAAACACCTAAAAATTTACTATTTTGCTAAATTCATCTGCTTGTAGGCTTGATCCGACCTACTAAGCCACCATCAATATCAGACATTGTAAATAATTCTTTTGCATTAGAACTTTTTACACTTCCGCCATACTGTATTATAACTCTATCTGCTACATTTTGTCCATATTTTTGGGCAATTTTATTTCTAATTGCTTTTATACTGTCATTTGCATCTTCTTTTGTTGCTGTCTTTCCTGTGCCTATTGCCCAAATTGGTTCATAAGCAATAATTATATTTTCTATTTTTTCTTTTGTCAAGCCTTCTAATGCTAATTCTGTTTGTTTTGTAATTATTTCTTCTGTTTTCCCTTGTTCTTTTTGCTCTAATGTTTCTCCTACACATACAATTGGTTTTAAATCACAATTAAATGCTGCTTTAATTTTTTTATTTACAGTTTCATCTGTTTCATTAAAATATTGCCTTCTTTCTGAATGTCCGATTATAACATATTCTACTCCAATTGATTTTAGCATTTGTCCAGATACTTCCCCTGTATATGCACCTTTTGGTTCAAAATGCATATTTTGTGCTCCTATTTTGATGTTTGTATTTTGTGCTGTTAAAAGAGCATAAAATAAGTCTGTATAAGGTACACACAAAATAACTTCATTTCCGTGTGTCTTTTACTAGAGGTGTTAATTCCTCTATAAATTTTATTGCTTCATCTGGTAGCATATTCATTTTCCAATTTCCTGCAATTACTTTTTTTCTCATATTTTTCCTCCTTCTATAATTATAATAAAGATATTTATTTAATTTAATTTTATTTTATTTTATTTTATTTATCCATTAAACATTCTATTCCTGGTAATTGCTTTCCTTCTAAGAATTCTAATGATGCTCCTCCACCTGTTGATATATGTGTCATTTTATCTTGTACTCCTGCTTTTGCAACAGCAGCTGCTGAATCTCCTCCACCAATAATTGTTTTTGCATCAATTTCACCTAGTTTTTTAGCAATAGAATTGGTTCCAATTGCAAATTGTTCAAATTCAAACACACCAAGTGGTCCATTCCATACTACTGTTTTTGCCTTCTCTAATTCTTCTGAATATAATTTAATAGTTTCTTCTCCAATATCAAGTCCTTGCCAACCTTCTGGTATTTCAGTTGATTTTACCGTTTTGCTTTCTGTGTCCTCTTTAAATTCTTTTCCTACTTTTGTATCAACTGGAAGCATAAATTTAACACCTTTTTGTTTAGCTTTTTCCATAAGTTCTCTTGCTAAGTCTAATTTATCTAATTCACAAATTGAATTTCCTACTTCATAACCTTGTGCTTTTAAAAATGTATATGCCATTCCACCACCAATTATTAATGTATCAACTTTATCTAACAAATTGTTAATCACACCAATTTTATCAGATACTTTTGATCCTCCAAGAATTGCTACAAATGGTCTTTCTGGATTTGATACAGCATTTCCTAAATATTCTAATTCTTTTTCAATCAAAAATCCAGAAACTGCTGGTAAGAAATTAGCTACTCCAGCTGTTGAACTATGTGCTCTATGTGTTGTTCCAAATGCGTCATTTACATATACTTCTGCTAAACTTGCAAGTTCCTTTGCAAAGTCTAAATCATTTTCTGTTTCTTCCTTATGAAATCTTACATTTTCTAGTAATAAAATTTCTCCTGGTTTTAAATTTTCTGCTTTTGTTTTTGTATCCTCTCCAATTACATCTTTTGACATAATTACTTCTTTACCTAATAATTTTGATAATTCTTTTGCAACTGGTTTTAAAGAAAATTCTGGTTTGAATTCTCCCTTTGGTCTTCCTAAATGTGAGCATAAAATAATGCTACAATCATTTTCTAATAAATATTTTATTGTTGGAATAGCTCCTACTATTCTTGAGTTATTAGTTATGTTTTGATTTTCGTCCATTGGAACATTAAAATCGCAACGTACTAATACCTTCTTTCCTTTTAAATCAATATCTCTAACTGTTTTTTTATTCATCTTTTTATTCCTCCTTCTTATTTTTATATTATTTCCATTTTCATAAAATAACATACTATTTAATTTTATACCGATTACTCATCAATTGTTGATATTCCAAGAGTTGTTTCCTCTAATACATCTAGTACTGCTCTTACAGTATCTAATGCAGTAAATATTGGAATATTATTTTCAACTGCACATCTTCTAATTAAAGCTCCATCATTTTGTTCATCAATAGAATCTATTGTTCTTGTATTAATTACATAACTTACATATCCCTTTCGTATAGATTCTAATATTTCTTCGCTTCCTTCACTAATTTTCTTTTTAATCCTTGTTCTAATACCATGTTCTTTTAAATACACAGCTGTTCCTTCTGTTGCTTCTATATTAAATCCTAAATTATAGAATCTCCTTATAAGAGGAAGCGCTTCTTCTTTATCTTTATCTGCTATAGTTAAAAATATTGTTCCGTAATTTACTAAATGCATACCAGATGATTGAAGTGCTTTGTATAGTGCTCTTGTTAGTTTTTTATCATATCCTATTGCTTCTCCAGTTGATTTCATTTCAGGTGAAAGATAAGCATCTAATCCATTTAATTTTGAGAAAGAAAATGCTGGTGCTTTTACATACCATTTTTCCTTTTCTTTTGGATAAATTTCATTTATTCCTTGTTCTTTTAAACTTTTTCCAAGCATTACTAATGTACCAATATCTGCAAGCGAATACCCTGTTGATTTTGATATAAATGGTACTGTTCTTGATGACCTTGGGTTAACCTCTATAACATATACATCTTCATTTTTATCTACAATAAATTGAATGTTATATAATCCAACAATTCCAATTCCTAACCCCAATTTTACTGTATAATCTAAAATTTTTTGTTTTGCCTGCTCACTTACACTAAAGGTCGGATAGATACTAATACTATCTCCTGAGTGAATTCCCGTTTTTTCAACATGTTCCATAATTCCTGGTACAAATACGTCTTTTCCATCACATACAGCATCAACTTCTAGTTCTTTTCCTACAATATATTTATCTACCAATACAGGTTGTTTTTTATTAATTTCTACAGCTGTTTTTAAATATTTTTCTAATGCTTTTTGATTTCCTACAATTTGCATTGCTCTACCACCTAGAACATAGCTTGGTCTAACCAAAACAGGATATCCAATTTCTTTTGCAACTTTTATTCCATCTTCTATATTTGTTACTGCTTCTCCTCTTGGTTGTAGCAATTTTAATTTTTTCATTATCCTTTCGAAAGCATCTCTATTTTCTGCCTTTTCAATTGCATCTACATCTGTACCAATAATTTTTACACCTAATTTTGCAAGTGGTTCTGCTAGATTAATTGCTGTTTGTCCACCTAAAGCTGCTACAATTCCTTCTGGCTTTTCTAATTCAATAATATTCATAACGTCTTCAACAGTTAGTGGTTCAAAATATAATTTATCACTTGTTGTATAATCTGTTGATACAGTTTCTGGATTATTATTAATTATAATTGCCTCATATCCTGCTTGTTTAATTGTTTTTATTGCATGTACTGTTGAATAATCAAATTCCACACCTTGCCCAATTCTAATTGGTCCTGCTCCTAAAACAATTATTTTCTTTTTATTACTTACAATTGATTCGTTTTCTTCTTCATATGTTGAATAAAAATATGGTACATAACTTTCAAACTCGCTACTACAAGTATCTATCATTTTATAAACTGGAAAGATTTTTTCTTTTTTCCTTAATAAAAATACCTCTTCTTCTGTCATTTTCCACACTTTTGCTATGTATTTATCACTAAAGCCAACTTTCTTTAATCTTTTTAAAACCTCTATATCTCCTACATTTTCTTCTAATAAGGTTTCCAATTTTACAATATGCCTAATTTTTTCTAAGAAAAACATATCAATTTTAGTTATATTATAAATTAAGCCTAAATCTACGTCTCTTCTTATTAATTCGCTGATTGCATAAATTCTATCATCTGTTCCGTCTTTAATATATTCCATTAAATTATCTGTATCGTATTTATCAAATTTTGGCATATGAATATGGCATACCCCTATTTCTAAAGAGCGTACTGCTTTTAATAAACTTTCTTCAAATGTTCTTCCTACACTCATAACTTCACCTGTTGCTTTCATTTGTGTACTTAGCTTATTAGATGCTAAAGTGAATTTATCAAATGGAAATCTTGCTATTTTACATACTACATAATCTAGTGCTGGTTCGAAACTTGCAGGAGTATTTGCAAGCATTATTTCATCTAATCTCATACCAACTGCAATTTTAGCAGAGACTCTTGCTATTGGGTATCCGGCTTGCTTTTGATGCTAATGCTGATGAACGAGATACTCTTGGATTTACTTCAATTAAGTAATATTTAAATGAGTGTGGATCTAATGCAAACTGAACATTACATCCTCCTTCAATTTTTAATGCTCTAATAATTTTTAAAGCACTGTCTCTTAATAACTGGTATTCTTTATTTGTAAGAGTTTGACTTGGTGCTACTACAATAGAGTCTCCTGTGTGAATTCCTACTGGATCTAAATTTTCCATATTACATACAGTTATTGCAGTATCGTTTTTATCTCTAATTACTTCATATTCAATTTCTTTATAACCTTTTATACTTTTTTCTACTAATACTTGTCCTACAGGTGAAAGACTTAAAGAGTGTTTTATTAATTCTTTTAGTTCTTCTTCATTATCTGCAAAGCCTCCTCCTGTTCCTCCTAATGTGAAGGCTGGCCTTAGCACAACAGGATATCCTATTTTATTTGCTGCTTCAACTCCTTCTTCAATTGAAGTTGCTATAATAGATTCTAAAACTGGCTCTCCTAAGCTTTCACACAATGTTTTAAATTTTTCTCTATCTTCTGCTTTTTCAATAGATTCACTACTTGTTCCTAATAGTTCTACTTGACATTCTTGTAATACTCCTTTTTTGTATAGTTGCATAGCAATGTTTAGCCCTGTTTGACCACCAATTCCTGGAAGAATTGCATCTGGTCTTTCATATCTTATAATTTTTGCAACATATTCAATTGTTAGTGGCTC
Organism: uncultured Clostridia bacterium; assembly: GCA_947629995.1. Classification (GTDB taxonomy): domain Bacteria; phylum Bacillota; class Clostridia; order TANB77; family CAG-508; genus CAG-269. Next base: position 16,658 of record CANRFX010000015.1, read on the forward strand.
CATATATACTTTATCTGCAATTGATGTATCTGTCATAATTGTTGCTGGATTTGAATTTACTAAAATAACTCTGTACCCTTCTTCTTTTAATGCTAAACACGCTTGAGTTCCTGCATAGTCAAATTCTGCTGCTTGTCCAATTACTATCGGTCCAGAACCAATTACTAATACAGTTTTTATATCTTTTCTTTTTGGCATTTTTATTTCCCTCTTTCATTTTATATTTTAATTTCTATTATTTTCTTCTATTATACTAATAAATTTATCAAATAAATAACTACTGTCTTGTGGTCCTGGACTACTTTCTGGGTGATATTGTACACTAAATATTTTATCTTCTTTACATTCTACTCCTTCAATTGTGTTATCTAATATATTTTTATGGGTTACTTTTAATTTTGTTTTCTTTAAAGAATTTTCGTCTACTGCATAACTATGGTTTTGGCTTGTAATTTCAATTTTATCATTTTCTAAGTTTAATACTGGATGATTTCCACCTCTGTGTCCAAATTTTAGTTTATAAGTTTTTGCACCATATGCTAAGCTAATTATTTGATGTCCTAAACAAATTCCAAAAATAGGATATTTTCCCTTTAATTTTTTTACTAATTTTATTACTTCTGTTACATCTTCTGGATTTCCTGGTCCATTTGATAAAAATACTCCATCTGGTTTTAATTCTTCTATTTGTTTTGCTGTTGTATTGTATGGCACAACTGTAACATTGCATCCCCTTTTATTTAAGCTTCTTACAATATTTAGTTTAATACCACAGTCTACTGCTACTATATTATATTTTTGGTTTGCAGTTCTTGAATACCATCTTTTTTTACAACTTACTTTGGATACTGCATCTGTTGGCATTACATATTCTTGTAACTGTTTTAATGCTTTTTGTTTGCTTGTTTTTATATCTGTTATTATTACTTTTCTACTTCCTTTTTCTCTAATGCTTCTAGTTAATTTTCTTGTATCTATTCCAGATATTCCTGGAATATTGTTTTCTTCTAAATATTCTGATAGTGTTTTTGTGTATCTAAAATTACTTGGATGATCGTTATATTCTCTAACTATCATTCCTCCTATTGTTGGTTGTTTTGTTTCGTAGTCATCATCTGTTATTCCATAGTTTCCAATTAGCGGATATGTCATTACTACCATTTGATAGGTATAAGATGGATCTGATACAATTTCTTGATATCCTACCATAGATGTATTAAATACGATTTCACATATTGCTTCTTTGTTTGCTCCAAATCCATATCCATAGTATTCTTCTCCATTTTCTAATACGATTTTTTTGTTGAATTCTTTCATAACTTTTTCCCTTTCTTTTTGTTTTTATTTTTTACTTGTTGCAAAAAAAAATAAGGAATATATCTCCTTATTTTAAGAAAATAAAATAACGATTAAAAAAGCTGCTGCTATTTGCATTTTTGCATTTAGTACTACTATTGAAGTTGCTTTTTTAATGCTGTTTTTCATTTTTACCCTTCTTTCTTTTGGCTATTTTTATTTTTTTATTGTTTTTTGTTTTTTTACATTTTTTTTATTATAACAATTTAGTTTATTAATTGCAAGGGGTTTTTGATAAAAAGTAAAAAAAGTGATATGGTTTTATGTTTACTATATCACTTTGGCCTACGGAAACTGTATTTTATAGTGTGTACATTTGAAAAATAATGTATGCACTATTTTTAGTGCGGAAGGAGGAATT
>CANRFX010000016.1 GCA_947629995.1 uncultured Clostridia bacterium
TTTTTTAATATCATTTTTTTATATTTTAGGAGATTGTTTACTTTATTACGACCACTGCGCCAGCAGTTTAGTACAATGGTTATAACAAGTGCTATTAGTGTAATACCCCTGCTTCCCTTCAAATTTTTCTTTTGATTAATTTTGATTTTTGTTTTGTACATTTTTTTACCTCTTCTTTCTCTTGTTTTTTGTTTGAGTTTGTAAATATTTTAAGTCAATTATGTTATTTATACCTATTTACAGTCCTATATATAAAGCAATACGGAAACCAACATAGCCAACGGATTCAGACGGAACGCTTGAGTAACGACTAGACGCTGGATAAGCAGAACCATTATTCATGACACTGCCACCTCTGAAAACTCGTTTATTCGTGCCGTGAGCTTCCATAGTCCATTCCCATACATTTCCTGCCATATCATAGATATTTTTTACTTTATTTAATGTTTTTCCATTTTCATCTGTTAAGTCAATTCCTGTTCTATTACCTGGGTTTCCTTCTTTATAATTATCATTATACCAACCTTTGTATTCACTATTTGATACATATAAATTTGCAATATCATTTGTAGGTATTCCGTCTATATATCTATTATCAAAAAATTGCATTGTTGCATCCCATTGTATTCCATATACTAATGTACTTGTTACTGAATTTTCATATGCTTTCCCTTTTTTAAATTCTTTTGCTTTTTCTACTGCTCCTCCTGTTTCATTATTCATAGCTTTAGAATTACTCCATCCAATATTATTATATACATCTACATTTTTTTGTACTATTACATTTCCAGCACTATCTTTTCCTGCCTCATATCTTCCTATATAAAATCCTCCATTTGTTTCTACACTTGTTTTCATTTTATTATATTCAGCTTCTTCTGTTGAATATCCACTTGCAAATGGTTCTGTACAACCAGATAACATTGATTGTTTACTGTTATTCGAATATCCGTCTGCTCTTTGAAATTTACTACTATCTACTGGTACCCATACAAATTCATTTCCTTCCGCGTCTTGTATTACTAATCCATTTTTTACATCTTGCTCTGTTGGTGCTGTTTTGGTAGTATCATCTGTCCATGTTGATGTTTCTGTTTTTAGTGGCTTAAATCCTGCTGGTATTGTTGGATTGTTTGCTGTTGCTGTTTTTCCATCTACTGTGCTATTTACTTGGAATATTCCATTTTCATCTGGTTGCCCTGGAAAATATTCTATTAATAATCCTTTTAGTACATATCCTAAATCAGTTGTTATATCTCCATTCTTTCTATTTACTTGTTCTTTACTTGTTATTACACCTTCATCTACTATTTCTTGAATTACATCATCTAATGTTGGATTTCTATGTGTTTCTTCTGCTTTTAGTTTTGCAATTTCAACCTGTTCCTCCAATTGTTTCTTCTCTGCTAATTCTTTTGAATTTCTTGCTTCTTTTATTACTGAATTATCACCTGTTAACGCTCCTATACTTATTCCTGCTAATATTAACAATATGATAATGGTAATTGCAAGCGCAATTAATGTAATACCCTTACTCCCTTTTAAAATCTTGTTTCGTTTTGTTTTGTACTTCTTCATTTTCTCTTTTTCTCCCTTCTTTTGTAGTATCTTCTTTTTTTATCTTTTTATTCTTTTCGTATCTTGAGTGGATACATTTTTCTTTAAAATATCAATATTTTTATTTTTTGTCAATAGATTTTCTTAAAAACTTTTAATTATATAAAAAAAATGCCTCCTGTTTAATACAGAAAACATTTCTATTTATCAATTTTTATTTAGTTAAAATATCTTTTTAATAATCCTTCAAAGCCTTTCCCGTGTCTTGCCTCATCTTTACACATTTCATGTACAGTATCGTGAATTGCATCATATCCTAATTCTTTTGCCCTTGTTGCTAGCTCCTTTTTCCCTTTACAAGCTCCACATTCTGCTTCTGCCCTTAAAGTTAAATTCTTTTTAGTATCTGGATATACAATTTCTCCTAATAATTCTGCAAATTTAGCAGCATGTTCTGCTTCTTCCCAAGCATATCTTTTATATGCTTCTGCTATTTCTGGGTAACCTTCTCTATCTGCTTGACGACTCATTGCTAAGTACATTCCAACTTCTGTACATTCTCCCATAAAGTTATCTTTTAATCCTTTTACAACTTCTTCGTCTAATCCTTTTGCTACTCCTATTTTATGCTCATCTGCATATTGTGCTGAACCTTCTTGTTCTTTTCTTTCTTCAAACATTTCTTTTCCTACTCCACATTGTGGACATCTTTCTGGTGCTTCTTCACCAAAGTGAATATAGCCACATACTTTACATACATATGCTTTCATTACTATTATACCTCCTCTTTTTACTTTTATTATTATATATTTTTATATGAATTTGTCAAGTACATTTTAAAATAGAAATCTTGTATTTCACTTTGCAAGTTCTATAATATTTTCCATAACTTCTTCTGTTATTTTATCTAATACTTCTTTGTCTTTACTTCCTTTATATTGACTATAATCTAATGGCTTTCCGTATTTTATTGTTACTTTTTTATTTTCTTTTGTTCCACCTTTAATTCCACATGGTAATATTTTAGCACCGCTTCTTACTGTAAAAAATGCTACTCCATCTTTTAATTTTTCTCCTTTTTCTATTCCATTTCTTGTACCTTCTGGAAATAAAGCTATACATTCTCCATCTTTTAAAGCTTTTAATGATTCTTTAATTGCTGTGATATCTTTTTCATCTCTTTTTACATGGATGGCATCAAATGCCCAACCTAAAAAATTCAAAAAAGGATTTTTTGCTAATTCGTCTTTTGCTAAAAATCTCATTTCTCTTTTGGCTGTACAAACTATTAAACACGGATCTAAATATGTTTTATGATTTCCACAAAAAATAAGTGGTTCATCTTTTGGTATATTTTCCAATCCTAAAATTTGAGCTCTATAATAGATTTTGCACCATAAATACATAGCACCTCTAACTATCCATTTAATTATACTTTTAAAACATTTTTTTATTTTTTTCAATTTTTATACCTTCTTTTTTCAATTATTTTAATTATTTTATCTACTACTTCTTCAATTGTAAGATTTGTTGTATCTACATACACAGCATCTTCTGCTTGTCTTAATGGAGCAATTTCTCTGCTTGAGTCTCTTTTATCTCTATCTATAATATTTTGCAAAACTTCTTCATAAGAAGTTTTTATTCCTTTTTCTTCGTTTTGTATTAATCTTCTTTTAGCTCTTTCTTCTGGAGAAGCATCTAAGTAAATTTTAACATCTGCATTTGGAAATACTGTTGTTCCTATATCTCTTCCTTCCATTATCACATTTTTTCCTTCTGCCATTTTTCTTTGTATTTCTAATAATTTATTTCTAACAACTTTAATTGTAGATACAGGAGAAACAAAATTGTTTACTTCATTTTCTCTTATTTTTTTTGTAACTTCTTCTCCATTTAAGAAAACTTCTCCATTTTCCTTCATTTCAATTCTAATATTATTTAACATCTCTTCTATTTTATTTTCTTCTTCTATTTTTATGTTTTTTTGCAACATATTTAATGCAACACAGCGAAATGTTGCACCTGTATCTATGTTTACTAGTTTTAATTTTTCTCCTACTAATTTTGTAATAGTTCCTTTTCCTGAACCTGCAGGTCCATCAATTGCTACAATAAATGACATTTTTCGTCCTCCAATTTTTTTATTTTTCTTCTTCTGGTACATATATATTTTTTGCAACTACATCTAATTCCACTACATTCATAGCAGTTAATTTTTCTATTTCCTTTTTTGCTTTTTCTTTAAATTCCTTTAAACCGTCCATTACATTATAGCCATAAACAATAGTTACTTCCATATAAATTTTAGCACCTTCACCATAGTTTTCTACTCTAGTCTTTAATATTTTATAAATCGCTGGTGTTTGAGCAGCTAAATATTCTACAATTTGCCTAAATACTAAGTCAGATATAGTAAACCTTCCCATATAACTAAATGTTGGCCTTATAATTGATTTTTCTGAAATATACGGTTTTTGCCCTTTTCCTTTTAATTTGAAAATTTGAAGTGGATCTAACAAATACCCGGGAAAAATCTTTTTTTATTTCAAAAGTTGGAACAGGTATTACATGCTTTCCTTCTGTTACTCTTATTTTTCTTGCTGTTTCCATTTCTTGCTTTGTTGCTACATCTGTAATATAAATTGTTTCTTCTATTTCTGGCAGGCCTAAATTTTCTGCAATTTTTTGTACCATCCCATCAGAAGTTCCAAGTATTAATATGCTTTGTGGTTTATATTTTTTTAATGCTTTTATAATTTCTTCCTTTTCTTCTTCTTCATAAAAAAGTGCATGTTTAACAGTAGCAACTTTTGTTGATGCTTTTTTTGCAGATTCTCCTGCTATTACCTCATTGTCTTTTATTAATAATCCATCATCTATTATAAAATGTGTTTCTTTTTCTCCTGCTACCATTTGTGCTCTATAACTTTTTCCAGTTCCAGATGGTCCAACAAAAGCATATACCTTCATTTTATTTGCAAATGGAAATATTTCTTTTATATCTTTTAATATCATTTTGTTCTCCTCTTATCTTATTTATTTTACTACTTACGATTTGAAATGTCTAGATTTTAATTTATTATAAATTCTTTCTTCTTAACTGTCCGACAAGCAGCATCAATATCAGAACCCAACTCTCTACGAATAGTTGCTACAATTCCATGTTCATTTAAATAATCTCTGAATTTTATTATATTTTCATTAGAACTTTTTGTATATTTTCCATTTTCTATTTTATTAATTGGAATTAAATTTACATGGCAAAGCATCCCTTTTAATAGTTTTACAAGTTCTTTTGCATCTTCTAAATTGTCATTATTATCTTTTGCTAAAGCATATTCAAAAGAAATTCTTCTGTTTGTTTTTAATATATAATCTTTACATGCTTGCAACAATTCTTCAATAGGATATGTATTATTTACTGGCATCATACTACTTCTTTTTTCGTTTGTTGTTGCATGTAATGAAATTGATAAAGTACATTGTATGTTTTCTTCTGCTAATTTATATATTTTAGGAACTAAACCACTTGTTGAAACACTAATATGACGTGCTCCAATATTTAATGCTTTTGGATTGTTAATCATTCTAATTGCTTTAACTAGTTGCTCGTAATTATCTAATGGCTCTCCTATTCCCATAAATACTACATTTGATATTTTTTCACCTGTGTCTTGCTCTACTTTTAAAATTTGTTCTATAATTTCTCCTGAACTTAAATTTCGTATAAAATTAATTCCAGTTGAAGCACAAAATTTACACCCCATTTTACAGCCAATTTGGGAAGATACACATATGCTATTTCCGTGATGGTATTTCATTAGAACTGTTTCTATTGCATTTTTGTCTAATACATCAAATAGATATTTTATTGTTCCATCTTTTGATTCTTGTTTTTTTAATATTTTAAAATTGCATATGGTATAATTTTGCTTTAATTTTTCTCTTAATTCTAAAGATAAGTTTGTCATTTCATCAAATGATTCTACCTTTTCACTATATAACCATTTGAAAATTTGCTCTGCACGAAATGGCTTTTCTCCTAAATTTTTTAATTCTATTTTTAATTCTTCAAAATCATAATCTTTTATGTTTTTCATTTATTTTCCCTTCATTTTAATTTTTTTCCTATTTCTTTTAGAATAATAATTTTACTGATATTGGGTCTTTTAGTTTTATAATTAAGCATTTTTTCTCCTTTAAATATGAAACTTTCTAATCAATGTTTCTTTAATATCTTTCGTACATAAAACTAAGCAAACTATAAAATTTATAAAACACATTCCACTTGCTATCATACTTAAAATTTTATTTTGCACTAAATGCTCACTAATTAAAAAAACTGGTAACATACTAAAAATCACAATAATCAATTGAAAAATTACATATTTAATATATTTTTTATGACTAACAATAGTAAGTACTAGCATTGTGCTATTTGCAATCATAATCATTATAGGAATTGCAATATTAATAGACCATGCCCTCCAACCAGTTTTATAATCTATATAAGCTGTTAATGCGGAAATTGCAATAGTTTGTAATAACACATGTCCTGCAATATTAACATTTTTTTTAATTGAATAAATTACTGTAATCCACGCATATACAATTCCTGCATTTGTTAACGCTGCCCAAGGAATGGTAGGTGTGGTAATTTTATTTATTATTAATAATAAAATAGCTATTCCGGAATGTTAATATTAATAATATTTTTATTATTTTATCTGTTTTCTTTGCTTTAATTTTTTTAGGATATATCATCTAAAACTCCATTACTTTCTATTTTTATTTTAATTTTTTTATCTTTTAGAAATTCATAAAATCTTTTTTCAATTTTATTGTCTTGTAAAATAGATGTAAAAGTAAATACCATTTTATTTTCAAAACTACAACTAGTGCATTTTATTTTTTCTACTTGCTCTGGTGCAATTAACATAAGAAAGTAATCTATATAATCTTTGTATTTTCCTATTATTCCGACTCTACCAATATTTGAAAATGTAGTTGTTGTATATTTTCTAATTTCTGTGTAACCTATTCTTACTAATGGTTTTTTTATAAATAATGGTATCATTTTTATCCATAAATTATTTCCTATTTTTACATTTGTAGACATTGTTTTTCTTATTTCTTCTTCTGTTAATTTTTGTTTAAAATCTTTTTTTACAAAATCTAAAATTTTTTCAAATGTATCTAGTTTGTCTTTTTTTAATTCTGCTTCTACTGTTAAATAAGAAAAGAAGTTGGACATAGTTTTAGATGGAATATATTTCTTTAAATTTACTGGTATACATACCTTTACTGGCTTCTTTCCTTTTTCTTTTAAGTAGTTTTCTTTGTAAATAGAATAAATTAAAACTGCTGTTAAGTATTGAGTTATAGTTGCATCTTGTTTTTTTGTTTCTTTTTTTAAATCTTCTAGGTTCATTATAAAATGTGTTGTACCTATTGCACCTAAACTTAATTTTTCACCTTTTATTATATATGCTTTTTTCCCAGATGCATTTGATTTTGCTTTTTTATCATAGTTTTTTATATAACTGTCTTCTGTATTGTATTCTATTTTTCTAAGTACTCTTTGTTCTTCGTCTAAAATTTCTGGATGTACTAATTCTAAATATGTGTAAACCATTTCTTTAAAAAATGTTGCTCCACTATTGCCATCTGTTAATGAATGAAATATATCTATGTTTATTTTATTTTCAAAATATGTTACTTTTAACAAGTAATTTTGATTTTGCCTACTGTCTATATATTTACAAGGATAGTCGTTTTCTTCTTCTACTATTGGTGTTTTGTTGTTGTCTTCAAAATAATACCAAAAGAAACCTGCCTTCATTCTTACTTTAAATGATTTGTATTTTTCTAGTGTTTGTTCTAGTGCTTTTTGTAAAATTTTTGGATCTACTTTTTCTTTTAAAACAACTGATAGGCGAAATACTGTGCTATATTTTTTTCCATTTGATATTGGAAATATTTTTGCTGAGTTATCTAGTCTTCTCCAATATAATTTGTTTTCTTTATTGGTTTTGCTCTTCATTTTTATTTTTAGCTAAGTATTTTAAATAACTTAGGCTTCCTCCTTCTTGTTGTTATTGTAAGATTAATTCTATCATTTCTTGATATCCTTGCTTTGCTAAATTGTCACTATCAAGCTTTTCAATTATCCAAATGTGAGAAGCATTTTGATATTCTTTTATTTGTATTTGTTCCCCGTACTCCTTGATTTTCTGCTTTTTCTTTTAAAAGCTTAATATCTGGATTTAAAATATCATTTGTGCCTATAAAAATAGTTATATTTTTCAATTTTGATAAGTCTCCATCAATTGGATTTACTAATGATGAATCGATTCCATCACTTCCTGCATATGCAATTCCTGCTAGCTTTAACTTATCTTTGTTTAAAACTTTATCATTTTTTTCATATTTTTCTATTTCTTGATTTTGCATTCTTACATCTATCCATGGAGAAATAAAAATTGTTTTAGATGGCATTAGTAGATTTTCCTCTGCTATTTTTTCTTCTAGTGCTAAACCTAGTCCTCCACCTGCTGAATCTCCCATTAAAATTAAATTATTTGTATTTATTTTTCCTATTAATTCTTTGTAAAATGGTATAATCATTTCAAATACATCTTTATAGTTGTATTTTGGTGCTAAGGGATAGTCTGGCATAATTATTGTTGCTTTTGTATCTTTTATTATTTGTTTAAATAAATCCCAATGCTTTTGAGTTGCTTCTGCCATATAAGATCCACCATGAAGATATAAGATTACCTTTTCTGTTTTTTTCTCATTTTTAGGACTAATGACAAATATGTTTCTTTCCATAAATTCTTCTTGTTTAATTTCAAAAGTTTCTTTTATTTCTTCTGGCACTGTACTTTCTAAATTAAATAATAGATAATAACTCATAGTAATTAAAAGAATTAATAATATTATAAATAACATTCCAATTGCTAATTTTGTCCTTTTCATTTTATTCCCCATCTATTTTGTTTTTTATTATTTTATCATAATTAAGATTATAACTCAATAGAGTTATTAAAAATGAAATAAAGAGTTTCTTAACAGATATATTTGCTAAAAAACTCTTTATTTTTATATGGTTTTTATTTATCCAAAAAATCCTCGTTTTTTTACAGGTGGTTGTTCATTCATGGTTTTTGCAAGTTGTACTAATAATTCTCTTTGTTCTTTGGATAGTCTTTTTGGAGTTTGAACTGTTACAGTAAAGATAAAGTCCCCACTATTATTTGAATTTAAATTTTTAAATCCTTTATTTCTAATAGTAAATTTTGTTCCTGTTTGTGTTCCTTCTGGGATTTTATAGGTTTCTTTTGTTCCATCTACCATTGGAACTTTTATTTCACTACCTAAAGTTGCTTGTGTTATTGTTATTGGTACTTCACACAATACATTATTACCTTTTCTAGTATAGATACTATGTCTTTTAATTCGAACAGTAATATAAAGATTTCCTTTTGGTCCGCCTTTTTCTCCTGGCTCTCCTTCTCCTTTTAATACTACTGTTTGATTATCATCAATGCCAGCTGGAATTTTGATTTTTATTTTAGGTTGTTTTCTTACTTTTCCTTTTCCATGACAAGTTTCACATGGCTCTTTAATAACTTCACCTGTTCCATGACAATTACTACAAGTTCTTCTTGTTTGCATTTGTCCGAAGAATTGTATTTTGAACTTGCGTTACTTGACCTGTACCATTACATACAGTACATTTTGTAACAGTTGTTCCTGGTTTTGCTCCACTTCCATGACAAGTATCGCAAGTTTCATCCCTTGTAATTATAATTTCTTTTTCTACACCTAGGAAGGCTTGTTCAAAAGTTATTTCAATTGCTACGTTTAAATCTTCTCCTTTTCTTGGTCCACTTTGCCTTTTAGAAGCCCCTCTACCACCAAAACTTCCTCCAAAGAATGATGAAAAGATATCTCCTAAATCGCCAAAGTCACCAAATCCATCAAATCCAGAACTAGAGTAAGAATAATATCCATTCTGCCCACCAAAAGGTCCTTGACCGCCGCCGAAACCTTGTGGTCCATCTGGTCCAAATTGATCATACATTCTTCTTTTTTGTGGGTCTGATAGGGTTTCATATGCTTCATTTACTTCTTTAAATTTTGCTTCCGCTTCTTTTTTATTGTCTGGATTTGCGTCTGGATGATATTTTTTTGCAAGTTTTCGATAAGCTTTTTTTAGTTCATCATCTGTTGCATTTTTATTTACACCTAGGACTTCATAATAATCTTTTTTACTTGCCATTGTTTCCTCCTACTATATGCAAATCAAAATTTACTTATTATCGTCGTCTTCTACTTTATAATCTGCATCATAAACATTTCCATTTTCATCTGTCTTTGGCCCTTCTTGAGTTGCTTGGCTCGCGTCTGCTCCTGCATTAGCTCCATTTTGATTAGCTGCTTGATATAATTTTTCAGACATTTCATAGAATACTTTTGTTAATTTTTCTGTTGCTTCTTTAATAGTTTCTGTGTTGTTAGATTCTATTGCTTTTTTAGTGTTTTCTATTTCTGCTTCTAATTTTGCTTTTTCTTCTCCACTAATTTTATCTCCTAATTCGTTTAATGTCTTTTCACTATTATATAACAAGCTTTCTGCATTATTTTTTATTTCAATTTCTTCTTTCTTCTTTTTATCTTCTTCAGCATGTGCTTCTGCATCTTTTACTGCTCTATCAATATCTTCGTCTGTTAAGTTTGTAGATGCTGTAATAGATACATTTTGACTGTTTCCTGTTGCCATATCTTTTGCAGATACGTGAACAATACCATTTGCATCTATATCAAATGTTACTTCAATTTGTGGTACTCCTCTTGGTGCTGCTGGAATTCCAGTTAATTGGAATCTTCCAAGAGTTTTATTGTATGCTGCCATTTCTCTTTCTCCTTGTAATACATGGACTTCTACAGAAGTTTGACCATCTGCTGCTGTTGAGAATATTTGTGATTTTTTAGTTGGTATTGTTGTGTTTCTTTCAATTAATTTTGTGAATACTCCTCCATATGTTTCAATTCCAAGTGATAGAGGTGTAACATCTAATAATACTAAGTCTTTTACATCTCCTGATAAAACACCACCTTGGATTGCTGCACCAATTGCTACACACTCATCTGGGTTGATTCCTTTATCTGCTTCTTTTCCAGTAATTTTCTTTACTGCTTCTTGTACCATAGGTACTCTTGTAGAACCACCTACTAATAATACCTTATGAATATCATTTGGTGTTAGACCTGCATCTTTAAGAGCTTGGTTAACTGGTCCTGCTGTAGATTCTACTAAATCACTAATTAATTCTTCAAATTTAGCTCTTGTTAAATTAATATCTAAATGTTTTGGTCCTGTTGAATCTGCTGTAATAAATGGTAGATTAATTTGTGTTTGTTGAACACCAGATAATTCTATTTTTGCCTTTTCTGCTGCTTCTTTTAAACGTTGCATTGCCATTTTATCTGCTTTTAAATCGATACCATTTGATTTCTTGAATTCATCTGCTAAATAATTAATGATTCTTTCATCAAAGTCATCTCCACCTAAATGTGTATTACCATTTGTAGCTAAAACTTCAAATACTCCATCACCAATATCTAGAATAGAAACATCAAATGTTCCTCCACCTAAGTCATAAATCATAATTTTTTGATCTTGTTCTTTATCCATTCCGATATGCAAGTGCTGCTGCTGTTGGCTCATTTATAATTCTTAATACTTCTAATCCTGCTATTTTTCCAGCATCTTTTGTTGCTTGTCTTTGACTATCACTAAAATATGCTGGTACAGTAATAACTGCTTGTGTTACTTTTTGTCCTAAATAATTTTCAGCATCTGATTTTAATTTTTGTAATATCATTGCTGAAATTTCTTGTGGTGAAAATTTGTCACCTTCTATATCTACTTTTTCATTTGTTCCCATTTTTCTTTTAATAGAAATAATAGTATTATCTGGATTTGTAACTGCTTGACGTTTTGCTATTTGTCCAACCAATCTCTCTCCATTTTTTGAAAACGCAACTACTGATGGAGTTGTTCTATTACCTTCTGCATTTGGTATAACTACTGGCTCTCCACCTTCCATAACTGCTACGCATGAATTTGTTGTTCCTAAATCAATTCCTATGATTTTTCCCATTTTAAAATTCCTCCCTTTAGATGTTTTTTGGGACGGGGTCAAAAAACACCCTTTTATATAATATTTTTTGATGATTTCTGTCCCGCCCGAAAAAATCACCTTTTTAAATTTAATAACAATTTTAAATATGTTAAATATAAAATTTTATATTGTATTTTGTTAACGACGGGTGTTTTTTGACCCCGTCCCAAAAAACATCTTTAGTTTGCAACTACTACCATTGAATGTCTAATTACTTTTGTTCCTATTTTATAGCCTTTTCTAAATTCTTGAGCAATTTCTTTTTCTCCTAAATTTTCGTCTTGGATACTGCTTACTGCTTCATGAAGACTTGGATCAAAAGTTTCTCCTACTGCTTTTATTTCTTCTACTCCTTTTGATGCTAATACATCTTTTAATTGTTTTAATACTAATTCAATTCCTTTTTTGTATTCTTCATCTCCGCGTTTCTGCTTTTACAGCATTTTCTAAATTATCTACAACTGGAAGTATGACTTCTACAATATCTGAAAGTATTGAATTATATAGACCTTCTCTTTCTTTGCTATTTCTTTTTTTGAAGTTTTCAAATTCTGCTAAGATCCTTTTATATCTGTCATCTAATTCGTCATAATCTTGTTTTGGTACCATATCTTCTGATTTACTTTCTTTTTTCTCTTTTTTTTCTTTATTTTTATTTTCTACGTTTTCTTGTTCTTGTTTTTCTAATTCTTCCTGATTTTCTTTTTCTGACATTTAATTTGCACTCCTTTCATTTTTATTATTTATTATTGTTTATTTACTATTATCATCTAATTTCTTGCTAATGTATTTCATTACTGAAATAACTTTTGAATAGTCCATTCTTTTTGGTCCGATTATTCCTATTGTGCCTAAGTCTTTTCCATTTACTTTGTGTTTAAATGTTACTACACTAAAATCTTTTAATTCTTCTTTTTCGTTTTCTTCTCCTATATATACATTGATGTCTTCTGCAAAACCTGTATTTAACATATCAGATACTAATTCTTTTGTATCTAATATATTAACAAAATTTTTTGCTACTTCTAAACTATTAAATTCTGGTAAGTCAAAGGATTTGTTAGCTCCTTCTAAGTAAATTTTATCTTCTTCTAATACTTTTTTTATTTGCTCAATTACTGGTTTTATTACATTTACACTGTAAGTCATTTCATCATATAAATATTCTTCTAATGGTCTGTCAATTGTTTCTATTGGTTGCCCTTTTAATTTATGATTGAACATGTAATTCATTGTTTCTACTTGTTTTTCGTTTATATCTTCGTCAAATTTTATTATTGTTTCTTTTACTAAACCTGTATCTGTTAAGATAACTGCCATCATCATTCTAGATCCTAATAAAACAAATTTTATTTCTTCTATTAATTGGCTGGTTGTTTTAGGTCCTATCGAAACTGTTGTATAGTGCGTAACTTCTGAAATTGTATTTGCTGTGATTTTTGTTAAATCTTCTATTTCATTTACTTTTGTTTCTAATTTAGAACTTATATATTTTATTTCTTCTAAACTTATCGCTTGGTCATTTATTAATTCATCAACATAGTATCTATAACCTTTTGCTGATGGAATTCTACCACTTGAGGTATGCGTTTTGTCTAAATAACCTATTTTTTCTAATTCTGCCATTTCATTTCTAATAGTTGCACTACTGCAGTTTAAGCCGTAATGATTGGTTAAACTATTTGAACTGACTGGCTCTGCTGTATTTATATATTCTTCTACTATTGCTTGTAAGACTTTCTTTTTTCTTTCATCTAACAACTTTTTCACCTCTTTTAGCACTCTTTTGTTTTGATTGCTAAACTCATTATATATTATACCCAGATTTAGCACTTGTCAATACTTTCTGCTAATTTTTTTTGTGAATTCTTTGTGAAATTGTCAAAAAGTTCCGTCCCTTTTGACACTTTGTGAATAGGCAAAAAAAATTGTCAAAATGCTCCGTCCCCGTTGACAATTTTGACAATTTTTCAGAATATACTCTTTCTAAGTCTTGTTCTGTTACTTCATAATCTTTGGTTATTTGTTGAATTTGTCTTTCTTGACTTTGTTTTGCATTTTCTGAATTCATAATAAGTATCATAACCATGGATAAAATAAACATACACGTTACTAATACAAATAAAACAATAGATCCTTTTTCTTCTTTAATTTTCATACTACTTCCCCCTTAAATCTTTCACTAAATTTTTCACTAAATTTTTCATTAAATTTCTCATTAAGTTTCTCCTTAAAGTTTTTCTTCTAATATTTTGAAAAACTTTTCTTCTTTTTCTTTTAAATTTTGTGAATCTTTGAATTCTATTTTGCCATTTCCAATATCATTTAATAAACCTTTTTCTTCTAATATGTCTTTTAGATGTTTTGCAAGGTTAGGTGCACCATTAAAAAATTCAACTTGTCCTAATATTTCTTTTATTTCTTCTATAATTAGTGGATAATGTGTACAACCTAATACTACATTTTCTACTTTTCCTTTATAATTTGCAATGTTTTCTATTAAGTACTTTTTTATTTCTTCTTTGTCACCATTTTCTATTCTATCTGCTAATCCTACACATGGTAATAGATATGTTTTGTGATTATCATATTTTTTTAATAATAAATTAAATTTTTCACTTTCAATTGTTCCTTTTGTAGCCATTACTAATGTTGGCTTTTCGTAAGCATAATCATGAACCATTTTGTATGCTGGCTCGATTGCAATAAATGTCATTTCTGAATATTTTTTTCTTAAAAAATCTGCTGCTTTACTACTTGCTGTATTGCAAGCAATTACAATGACTTTGCAATTTTTATTTATAAGATATTTTACTATATTATCACATAATTGCTTGATTTCTTCATCTGTTCTATCACCATAAGGATTATTTTTGGAATCGCTATAATATATATAGTCTTCATTTGGCAAAATTTTTATTATTTCTTTTAATACAGTAATACCACCAATTCCTGAATCAAATATTCCTATTTTATTTCTTTTGTCCAATTTTTTCACTCTTTTCTTATTCCAAAATTATTTTATCCTATATTTTTATATTTTATATTTATATTTTATAAATAATTAAATTTATCTTATAAAATTAGTTGATATTATTTTTTCATTCTTTGGTAATTCTAATCCTTGTTTTCTTCCTGCCTCAATTGACTTTAGTAACCATGCCATATTATTTGCTAAAGTTCTCATTGTCTGCATTCCTTCTTCATCTTTTTTTACTTCTTCTGGTGTTGTTCCATGAACCATATTCCAATATTGAGATGATACTATTGGCATATTACTGATTCCAAAATATTTGTTTATTTCGTCTAAGGTTGCTGTTGCTCCTCCTCTTCTACAGCTTGCTACACTAGCTGCAGGCTTGTGACTAAATAGATTTCTTCTACCATAAAAAGCTCTGTCCATAAAAGAAGATAACATTCCTGAACTTGCTGCAAAATGTACTGGTGTTCCAAATATAAATCCATCTGTTTCAGGAACTTTTGCTAAAAATTCATTAACTCTATCTTTTACAAAACATTCTCCAGTTTTTAAACAGCTTCCACATCCTAAGCATCCTGCTACTGGCTTGTTTCCAATCCAAAATATTTCTGTTTCTATTCCATTTTTATTTAAACTTTCTTCTATTTCTCTTAAAGCTGTATAAGTACATCCTTTTTCATGTGGACTACCATTTACTAAAATAACTTTCATTTTGAATCTCCTTTTTTATAAAATTAATTATATAGTATTTTATGAATAGTTAGCTATATTTATTACGTCATTATAAACTAATTTATCAATATAATTTTTATTTTCTTTTAAATTATTTCTAATAATTGTAGCACTAATTGGATATTTTTCTCTTTTTCTATCCACCTGTACTTCTTGTATATTTAAATCTCTTGCTACAAATTTTCCATATGGTTCACTATTATAAAAATGAGTTACACCAGTTCCTTTTATTATTTTTTTTAAATATTCTGTTTGTATTTTAACACTTTCTTCATCTAGTCCATATTGACTTGGTGGATTTTTTGCATATATTAAATTTACTTTTGGATAAATTTTTTTAATCCAACTCGCTCTTTTTTCAATTGGTACTTCTGTTACATCTGTTTCATAAATTACTACATAGAATTTTTCCATTTCTTTTAAGCCCTTTTCAATTAAATATTGATGACCTTTATGTAATGGAGCAAATTTCCCTATTGTAAATCCTATTTTCATAGTTTCCTTGTATAATCAATTATTTAGAAATATTAGTCTATTAATTGATTAATCCCTTTCTATTTATTTTATATTGATATTATACACTATTTTCTTTTTTATCACAATATATATATTATTTTTTTATTACTTAAACATAAAAAAAGAAGATGATAATGACTTATAATCTTCTTTTTTACTCTAGTTGTTTGTTTTTATGGTATATTGATTTATGTCTGGTTCTATAAATATTGAATCATCAACATTATTAAATTCATATTCTTTTTCAGTTATTGTTTCTCCTTCTGCCTCTTTTATAAATAATCCTGTATCTTTTTCTATATATGTTTCTGCTCCTTCAAAAGTTAAAGATGTTGATGACATAAAGCCTTTTATAATATAACAATCTTTTCCGTTATAATTAGTTGACTTTACACTTGCTAGCATACTTCCTAGAAATGTTTGCCAATTATTTTCTGTTTCTAAACGATTATAAATATTTATTGACATTATTGTTCCACTATTCAGCTGAGCTATTTTTGCGTCTGGTGTTTGAGTAAATGTATCTGTCTTTTCTCCATTATCATACATTGCTACTTTATTTATTGTACCATTTAGATTTCTTTCTAAGAAAACCACTTGATTATTGTCTTTCCTATAATATTCCATTGTTATAGTCCCATCTTTAACTGTTGCAATAGATTTAATATAATAATTTTCGCTATTAATATATTCTGAAATTTTATTTTGCAAGTCTGTAATTATCATATAGTTTCTAATTGTATGCACTAGAACAATCATTATTAGAATTGCTATGATGATTCCTAAAACCTTTAATATTTTTTTCATTTTCATATAAAAAACCTCCCTTTTTTATTTTGGAAGGCAACCCAGCCATCATAAGTTCTTTTGGAACTTTTAGACCTGTGGCTTTGCGTCATAAACTTTCGTTTATTTTGCTTTTCACTTTATATATTAATTTTACCATATTTTTTAAAAAATGTCAAAAATTCAATATTTATTAAAATGTTATTTGTCACAAAAAGGAATACTTCTTGTTTCTACAGGCTCTTTAATTTCATTTAATAAAGTTACTATTTGTTGACATTATCTCTTGAAAAATTATATAATAAATATAAATAAAAATATTGATAAAGAAAAAAGGAGTGAAAATTAATAATGGAAGAATATTTAGAATTTGCAAAAGATATTGCATACCAAGCAGGTAAAATAATGATTAAATACTTTAATCAAAATAATGGTGCTAGTTATAAAGGAGATAAAACAATTGTAAC
>CANRFX010000017.1 GCA_947629995.1 uncultured Clostridia bacterium
TGAAAATTTGACAAAAAAATTAAGCATTTTTAATGCTTACAAAGTTTTTTTATTTAATTTGCTGTCAAACTTCCGAACATAGATAAAGAACTAGAACTTTAATATATCTAAAATACAAGAAATTTAATTTTCTTGTATTTTTATCTTGACAAATGGTAAAAATATCTTTATAATAAATATTATTCTAATTATATGGCGAAGTAGCTCAGTTGGCTAGAGCATTCGGTTCATACCCGAAGTGTCGAGAGTTCGAATCTCCCCTTCGCTACCAATGACGTATCTGTTTGAACTTTATTGAGTAGATAGATATAAATATCATTCTAAAAAGGATGATATTTTTTTATTAGCATCATATCCTCAAAAGTATAGATAATAGTGAATACTAGTGGAATTAGCAATAAAATTTAATATTATCTTGTGTTTCTTTCCATTTTGCAACAATTCTAAAATAATTCAACTCAACAATTTCAAATATTCGACTTAAATCTTGGTTAGAAATACGGCTTGAATTGCTTGCTAATATACATTTACCACTTTTAGTTAACCAAATTTTAGTAGAATTTTTAGTTGGTTTTCCTTTTGAAACATGAATGTGAATAGGCTCGTTAAATTCGTTTGACCAGAAATATATCTTATAACCGCATTATCTCTAATAAATTAGGCAAGTTTAAGACCTCCTTCACGTGCATATTTAAAAAATAGGTGGGCTCCTCTTTCAACTATTTGTTTAAATTCTTCGACTTCTTCATCTGAATATTGTCCATCTCTTTCAACTATTTTATAACTTGGAAGTTCAAAAACAACTGTATCAAAACCATGTTCAGTAGGTCGTTCGAAAGAAACTCTTATATATTCTTCTCCATTATCTTTTTTTCGAATATCCGAAAAAACAACTTCTGTTTCATCTGGATATTTACAAAGTGTATATACCATATATTTTCACGCTCCTTATATGCTTATTATACAACAATGTGGCATATTTGTCTATTGATATATTTATATTATTTATTATATTTTTCTATAACTATATTATACTCTATGCCAAAAACTCTTTTAAGATATTACTACAACGTTTTGAAGCAAGTTTTACGTTTTCATCAAAAGTTTTTGCATTTACTTTATTGGGAATATCAGATATAGCTCTTATTGCTGCAAATGGAATATTATCTAAATAACACACTTGAGCAATTGCTCCACATTCCATATCTACTACATCTGCATCAAATTTTGCACGTATTTTATCCTTCATCCAAAATTCTGTACAAAAAATATCTCCTGTTGCAATTGTTCCTATTTTCATTTTGTAATTTCTTTCTGGCATACTCTCGATCATTTGCTTAAATTCTTCTACTAATTCCATTGTACATTCTACTCTATCACCTACTCCGGTAATATAGCCTTTACTATGACCAAATGCTGTAATATCAAAATCATGTTGAATAACATTTTTTCCTATTAATACATCTCCAATGTTTAATAAAGGATTTATAGATCCTCCTGCACCTATATTTATAACATATTGCAAATCATACTTATTAATCATAATTTGTGCAGTTCTTGCAGCATTCACTTTTCCAATTCCACTTTTTACTAAGATACAGTTTTTTTCTTGAATTTTTCCTTTTAAAAATCTTAAATTATAAACTTGTTCTACCTTTACATCTGTCATAATATCTAAAATTTCTTCTCTTTCTTCATCCATAGCAACAATAATTCCTATTTGTTTCATCACTAATCACTCTCCTATTTCCAACTAGATTATATAATAAATCATTTTTAAATTCAATTATTTCTACCTTTTTTATCTTAACACTTGTAACTTTTTTATTTTTAGTGTAATATAATAGCATAAATTGAAAGAAATGTAAAATTTAAAATATCTTCGAAAGGAGGATTAAGATGTGTGGAATTGTAGGTTACATAGGAACAAAAAAAGCAAGTCCAATATTAATTAATGGACTTATTAGATTAGAATATAGAGGATATGACTCAGCTGGTATTTCAACAATTGAACAAAATGGTCTTTCAATTATGAAAGATAAAGGAAGAGTAAAAAATTTATATAATTTAGATGGGATAGATAATTTAAAAGGAACTATTGGTATTGCGCATACAAGATGGGCAACTCATGGAAAACCTTCAAAAGAAAATTCTCATCCTCATATGGACAATAGTAAAACATTTAGCGTTGTTCATAATGGAATTATAGAAAACTATAATGAATTAAGAAATTTCTTATTAGATAATGGATATACTTTTTATTCTCAAACAGATACAGAAGTTATACCAAATTTAGTTCATTACTATTATAAAAAAGAAACCGGTTCAAATCAAGCTAAATTTTTAAACGCTTTTAAAAAAGCTTGTAATGACTTAAATGGAAGCTTTGCAATTGAAATTATTTGCAAAGATTGCCCAGATATTATGATTGTTACTAGAAAAGATAGTCCTTTAGTAATTGGAAAAGGAGAAAATGAAAATTACATTTCTTCTGATATTCCAGCTATTCTTTCTTTTACTAGAAATTTCTATTTGTTGAATGACTTGGAAATTGCTGTTTTATCAAGAGATAATATTGATTTTTATGATAAAGATTTGAATGCAATTCAAAAAAATGCTGAAATTATCGGATGGAATGCTTTAAGTGCTGAAAAAGATGGTTATGAAGATTTTATGTTAAAAGAAATTTATGAACAACCAACAGCAATTAGAGAAACAATCGGGGCAAAATTAAGTGAAAATTCAAAATGTGAATTTTCAGAATTAAATATAACAAGAGATTATTTATTAAACTTAAATAAAATTTATATTGTTGCTTGTGGTACTGCTATGCATGCAGGTTTAGCTGGAAAAAATGTAATTGAAAAACTTTGTAAGATTCCAACTGAAGTTGATATTGCTTCTGAATTTAGATATAGAGAACCTTTAGTAGATGAAAAAACTTTGTGTATCTTTATTTCTCAATCTGGAGAAACAGCAGATACAATCGCAGCCTTAAAATTATGTAAGAAAAAAGGTGCTAAAACACTTGCTATAAGCAATGTAATTGGAAGTTCTATTACAAGAGAAGCTGACTTTTCTATTTATACACATGCTGGACCAGAAATTGCTGTTGCTTCAACAAAAGCTTATACTTCTCAAGTAATTTTAATTACTTTATTAGCAATTTATTTTGCTGAAATTTTAGACATTAGCAATTCTGAAATTAAAAAATTAAAGAAAGATATTTTAGAATTACCTAAAAAAATAGAAGAAACTTTAAAATTATCAGAAGTTGTAAAAAATTTTTCAAAAGAGGTTTACCAAGAAAAAGATATGTTTTTCTTAGGCAGAGGAATTGATGAAACAGTTGCAAAAGAAGGATCTTTAAAATTAAAAGAAATTTCTTATATTCATGCAGAAAGTTACCCTGCTGGTGAATTAAAACATGGTCCAATTGCTTTAATTGAAAATGGCATAACAGTTATTAGTATTATGACTGATAAAAAATTAGTTGAAAAAACAGTTAGCAATATTCAAGAAGTAATTACTCGTGGAGCAAAAACTTTAGTTGTTACAAATCAAAATATAAAGGAAGATATGTTTGATATGACAATTAAAATCCCAGAAACAAATACTTTTATTTCTCCTATATTGTCTATAATCCCTTTACAATTATTTTCTTATTATATTTCAAAAGAAAAGGGATTAGATGTTGATAAACCTAGAAATCTTGCTAAATCTGTTACAGTTGAATAAAAACAAGAGATACTTCATTACTTTGAAGTATCTTTTATTTTTAGCCAATTAATAATTTAACTATAATTAAACAAACTACGCCAGGAAGTCCTAATAAGCCGTATTAAGATACTTGTAAAAAAATTTAACCCAATATGAAAACCAAAACTACTTCCCACTAAGTTTATAATAAAAATACAAACTCCACCTAAAATAGAATTAAAAACTAATTTTAATACCTTTTTTAATGGAAAAATAAAAATTCTTCCTATAATAAAAATCAAACAAATACATGCTAAATAAGTAATAATACTTACGTCCATAAAAATTCTCTCCCTAACTAAAAAATGATAATAATTTCTTATTATCATTCTTATGTTAAAAATTGGACAAATATTACTTTATTTAAACCGCTTCTTCTTCGTCTTCTAAAGTAAATTTTATGTCATTAATCATATCTACTTCTATTCCTTTTGATTTTGCTATTTTTATTAAGTAATCCAATTTTGCTTGATTTGCTTTTATTTGATAAGTAAAATAATCTACTAAATCATCATGAGCATATTCAAAATTTTTATTTGCAATTTTTAATTCTTCTCTTGCCTTTATAATTGCTTTTATTAATTCTACTTCTTTTTCTATTTCTGTTTTTTCAAATATTTTTTTCTCTCTTTCATAATATTCTTTTTGCATATTATTTCCTCTTTTCATTTTGTTTTACTTTATTATACTCTAAAGAAATTATTTTTATTCATCAAATTTTATATAAATTTAAATAATTTGTCTAAAGTACTTGTTTTTTTCGCCATTTTGTAGGATAATATATATGTATAATTATATTTAGGAAGGAATTTTTTGAATGAAATATATAGACAAATTTTTGAAAAAATTAAATACAGATAGAAACACTTTTGCAACATACATATTAACATTGGTTTCTATATATTTAGCAGTAGATAGAATTGTAGAAATGTTACTTATGATATTTACAGGCGTTTCTTATGCTTATTGGGGACCAATTCAATATGCATTTGCTTTAGCTTGTCCTGTTTTTGCTTTTGCTTTTTCTGCACAATCAAAATTTGCAAAAAACAAAGCTTATAAAATTACCTTATTCTATCTATTTATTATAGGATTTTACATTATTACTGTTTCCATGTTTACACAGTGGCTTAATATGGGGGCTTGGCTGTTACTATTATCTGTACCAAATTATACTGAATTAATTACTGAATTTTCTGATTTAGTAACTCCTGCATTTATAAGTATTTCTTTATATTTGCCATTACTTACAGTATATCCTACATTTAAATGGCTTTACTTTACTGTTCGTGATGATCCTAAAAAAACTCGTTCTATTTGGGATTTTAGAGGAATTAGTTTAGCAGATAAAAAAGAAGGACATGGTCCATATACTTGCGAAGTATATATTTGTACTGATGATGAATATAATAGAGTAATTACTATGCCTGAATCTTCAAGATTTCAATCTTTACTTGTATGTGGTGGTTCAGGAAGTGGAAAAACTTCTTTAGTATATGAACCTTTAATTGCAAAAGATATTGAAAGAAAACAATTCTTTAAAGAAGCTTCAAAAGAATTAGGATTTACCGCTTTAAAAACTAAAATAGCTTATTTAAATAAACCATATGATAATGATTATTTAAATAAAAACTTTAATCTAAATATGATAACACCTGTAAGTGGAAAAGAAAGTATATTTAACACATTTTTAAAGAAAATGCTTTTAGGAACCATTTATGGTGAAAATGTATATAGGGATTTAGGATTTACATTAATGGCCCCAGATGATTCTTCTATGCAAACTATGATGGATATTTGTAAAAACTATAATATTGATTATGATGTTATTGATCCTTCTGATCCAAATTCAATTGGATTAAATCCTTTTGTATATGATGATCCTAACAAAATTGCTGTAACAATATCTTCTGTACTAAAAGCAATGTTTATTGTTTCTCATGATGATCCAGAAGAAGCTTACAGAGGGGATGTATCAACTCAAGCAATTGAAAATGTTGCTATTTTACTAAAAGAAATTTATCCAAGAATGCATGAAGGTACACTTCCTAATATGGAAGATTTACTAAAATTATTAACAAACTTTGAATTAATAGAAAAAATGTGCGAAATTATGGCACATGATGAAGAATTAAAAGAAAAATATTCTGTACAACTTATGTATTTTAAAAAGAATTTCTATGCCAATAGCCCTGGGAAAACAGAAATTGAAAAATACATTTACACTGCTGTTAGTCAGTTAGATAATTTATTAAGAATTCCAGGAATTAAACCAATTCTATGTAATAGGCACAATAACATTAATTTTGATGAACTTTTAGCAAAAGGAAAAGTTGTATTTATTTGTACAAGACGTGGTGATTTAGGAGTAGCAGGTCATAAAGCATTCGGTTTATTCTATTTAATCTCAATGCAAGATGCTGTTTTAAGAAGACCTGGAAATGAAAAAACTAGAATACCTTATTTTCTATATGTAGATGAATTTGCTGATTTTGTATGTAGAGCAACTGAGCCAATGTTTACATTATATAGAAAATTTAGAGTAGCAACTACAATATCTATTCAAAGTATTTCACAATTAGAGCTTCATGGTCAAAAAGAAAATTATAAAAGTCTTATTTTATCAAACTGTGCAAGTAAAATATTTACTGGAAATGGAGAATGGGATGAACTTGAATGGTGGGCAAAAGAATTTGGTACACACAGAGAGTGGACTTACACTAATAATATGGACATGGATAAATTAGAATATGATGCAAAAGCTGGATCTGTAAAATGGGCTTGGGTTGAAACAGTAAGAGCTGGCAAACTTCAGACTTTAAAGCAATCCCAAGGAGCTTATAAAATTAGACAAGCAAATGGTAGTCCAAGATGTGGTGTAGGAAACTTTACTTACTTAGAAGCAAAATATAAAGAACCACAAAAAATAAAAAACTATGACTTTGGTAAATATTCAGATGGAGTTACAACTGAAACAGAAGACGACGATAATACCAATTCTAGAAAGAAATTAGATTTAAAAAATATTAATTTTAACGATAGTAAAAATGAAGTTGATCCAGTACAAACTGATACATCTGATTCAAAATACTTATTTGACAACGAAGATGCTATAATTGTAAACTTAAAAAGAGGAAATCCAAACTCTTAAAAATAAATTTAAGGACTAAATCTTAAAAATTTAGTCCTTTTTTATATATGAAATCCTATTAATTCTAAAGCAATTCCTGAAATTACTCCTATTATATATAATATTGTAACAATTTTTATGTTTTGTTTAATTCCTTGATTTGTTTTAAATAATACTGCTAGTCCAACTCCTGCACCAACTAAAGTACCAGAAATCATAGTTGATATTGAAATAACATTTTCTAAATACATTTGTGTTAAAATAACAGATGAAGCACAATTTGGAATTAACCCAACTAATCCAGATAATATTGGTCCTAATATTGGCTTACTTTGTAATAAACTTGAAATTTGTTCTTCTCCTATTAAGTAAATTGCAAAATTAATTATTATTGTAATTATAAATATAAATACGAAAATATTTAATGTATGTTTTAAAGCTGACATAAAAATTCCATGTTCACAATGGCAATGGTCTTTTTCACATAAATCTATGATTTTTTGTTCTTCTTCCTTTTTATTTTTTAATCTTAAAATAAAATCAATCACAAGTCCTGATATTATTCCGATTATTAACTTTATACCTAATATTGATAAAATAGTTGTAATTGGTACTGCTTCAGATAATAATATTGGTAACATTTCATCTGATGTTGAAAGATATACTGCAATTAATGTACCTAATGTAATTACTCTTGCTGCATATAAATTGGTGGCAGATACAGAAAAACCACATTGTGGAACAACTCCGCAATACTCCCCCTATAAATGGTCCATATTTTCCTGATTTTTTTATTACCTCTTTAGTCTTGTCCTTAGTTTTGTGTTCAATATATTCCATTATCAAATAGGTAATAAATAAAAATGGAAGTAATTTTATGCTATCTATAACAGCTTCTAATAATATATCTAACATAGTTTACTCCTTTTTATTTTTGATTTTTATATAATACCATATTTTTTACGATTTTTCAAGAGGGAGATTTCCTACTTAAGTCTCCCTTTGAAATTCTCTTCTTCTATAACATCCTGTTATGTTTCCTGTATTCCCATTATTATTTGGAATTACATTAATTCTTGCACTTACTCCATTTACTCCTGATACTTGATTATTATTGCATCCACAATTACTATTTTGTGTATTATTAAAAATTGCATTTATTTCATTATTATCATTTTGTGAATTATTTAAAAATCTACAAATAACACAAGTTAAAAAAGCAGTTATATAACTCAAAATAGCATAGGCAATTGCAGCAATTAAAAATGTTAAATTATCTATTACAAATGTAACAATTAAAAATATTGCAAATATAATTGCAGCAACAAGTATTGGACATCTAAAAATTCTTTGTAATGCAATAGAAATAATGATAACTGCAATTGGTAAGGCAAAAAATATAAGTAGCATTTCGTTTGTAATCATATTTCTCCTCTCCTTTTTAATTTTACTATATTTTATGCTACCTATTTATTTTTTGTTAATTATTATTCATATTCTACTTTTACTAAATATAATCCTTGTGGTGGAAGTGTCTTACCTGCATTTTCCCTTTTTCCTTCTTCTATAATTTTAGGAATTTGATTTTGCTCTATATTTCCTAAACCTACTTCTACTAGAGTTCCTGCTATGATTCTTACCATATTATACAAAAATCCATTTCCTGTTAGTTCAATCCATATCTTGTCTTTTTCTTTTTCTATTATTTCCGCTTTATAAATGGTTCTAACACTATTTTTTGAACTCGTACCACTAGCTTTAAAAGCTTTAAAATCATGTTCTCCCTCAAAATATTTTATGGCTTGTTTCATTTTTTCAATATCCAATTTTATAGGAATATGAGTTTCTAAATTTCTATAAATTGCTGTTCCTAATTTTGAATTATTAATTATATAACGATATGTTTTTCTTTTACATGAAAGTCTACTATGGAAGTTACTATCTACTTCTTCTGCTGACTTAATTAAAATTGATTTTTTTAAGTTACTGTTAATTGCTATAGCAAATTTTTCTATTGGAATATTAGAATTTGTTTTAAAATTAGCTACTTGTCCTAGACTATGTACTCCTTTATCTGTTCTTCCAGAAGCTATTAACTCTACTTCTTCTCCTGTTATTTGTTCTATTGCTTTTTCAATTGTACCCTGAATGTTTAATTTATTAGGCTGTTTTTGCCATCCGATTGAAATCTTTTCCGTCGTATTCAATTGTTAATTTTATATTTCTCATTTTTATCACCTATTTATAAGAAAAGCCGCCTTTTATTGCGACTTATTCTTTTTCTTTTTTCATTTCTTCTTTTCTTATTTTCATTTTTTCTTTTAGTTTTTTTAATCTTTCTTTTCTTTCTTTTTTCTCAACAGTAAATCTTTTTGTTACAATATTACTAATTAATATTTTCTTTAAAACATCTTCTCTTACATCTGCAATTAAAGTTCCATCTTTTGCTATTGATATTTTTCCTGTTTCTTCTGATACAATAATTACAATACTATCAGATTCTTTTGATATTCCAATCGCTGCTCTATGCCTTGTTCCTAATTCTTTTGCAATATCTTTATCATCTGCTAATGGCAATACACATGCAGCTGCAGAAATTTTGTTTCCTGAAATTACCACTGCACCATCATGTAATGGAGTTTTTGGTTCAAATATATTTACTAATAACTGTGGTGATACATCTGCATTCATAGGTATTCCTGTTGCGACAATATCTTGTATTTTTATATCTCTTTCGAATACAATTAATGCTCCTGTTTTTGTTTTTGAAAGTTCAGTTGTAGCAATTACAACTTTATAAATATCTTCTTTTGTTTTTGTTGAAACATCTTTATCAATTCCAAAAAATTTTGTTATTTTATTTGTTCCTAGTTGCTCTAAAGCTCTTCTTAATTCTGGTTGGAAGATAACAATAATTGCAATTACTCCTAAATTCATAATTCCTGTTAAAATCCAGTTTAAAATTTTTAAATTAAAAAGACCACTAACCCAAGTTATAATTATTAAAAACACAATTCCTTTAATTAATTGCCAAGCTCTTGATTCTTTTACAATTCTAAAGAAGCAATATAGTAAAAATATTACAATTGCTATATCTATTATAAAAGTAATTAATTCAAATGGATTTTCTTTTAATGTCATAATATAAGACATTATATTTTCTTTATAAAAACTTTCCCAATTCATTCCTAAATTTATTTGCATTTGTATCTCCCTTTTATCTCATTTTTATCTCATTAGTGCATAAACAAGTGTAATTCCTGTTCCAGCTACCATTAAAACAGCTAGAATCCCTGCCATAATTTTAACAAATATTTCTCCTTTGTAATTTTGTTTTTTTGGTTTTTCTTTGTTTTGCTGTTTGTTCTTCATTTTTTTCATCCTTTCTACTTTTTGATTATTATAATTATACCACATATTATTAATTATTCAATTATTTCTAAAATAGTTTTTGGTATTTCTATTTTTTCTTTTTCTATTTTTATATTATTAAGTATATTATTTTTAGCATTTTCTAATTTTTCTATTTTATTTGTATGAATATATGCTAATATTTCCCCTTTTTCTACAAAATCTGCTACTTTTTTTTGTAATACTATTCCTGCTTGGTAATCTATGCTATCTTCTTTTTTTATTCTTCCTGCTCCTAAGCTACATGCAATTTTTCCTATTTCAAGTGCATTTATTTGATGAATATATCCTGATTTTAAGCTATAAATTGGTTCTATGAATTTTGCCTTTGGAATATTTTCTACATTTTCAATAAAAGAAATTTCTCCTCCTTGATTTTCTATTAATTGTTTGAACTTTTCATATGCTTTTCCGTTTTTTATATTTTCTAACATTTTCTTTTTATTTTCTTCTAAGTTATCTCCTTTTCCTGCTAATTTTAGCATATAGCTACCAATATTTAAGACAACTTGTTTTAAATCTTCTGGCATATCTCCTTTTAAAAAGTTAACAGCTTCTATGACCTCTAAAGAATTTCCTACATTGTATCCTAAAGGTTCATCCATATTTGTTAAAATACAAATTGTTTGCCTATTTGCTAGTTTTCCTATTTCAATCATAGTATTAGCAAGTTCTCTTGCTTGCGCAATATTGTTCATAAAAGCACCTTTTCCAACCGTAACATCTAACACAATTTTTTGTGCACCACTTGCAATTTTTTTACTCATAATACTAGATGCAATTAATGGAATACTTTCTACACATGAAATTGTATCTCTTAAACTATATAACTTTTTATCAGCGGGAGCTAAATTTAAAGTCTGTGAAATTAAGCTAATTCCAATATTTTTCACATTTTCTACAAATTGTTCTATACTTATATTAGTTTTATAACCTGGTATAGATTCTAACTTATCAATAGTTCCTCCTGTAAACCCAAGTCCTCTTCCTGACATTTTAGCAACCAGAACACCTAGTGAACTAACAATAGGCAATAAGATAAGAGAAACTTTATCTCCTACTCCACCTGTTGAATGTTTGTCCACAATTGTTTGGCTTAATGTGGATAAGTCTAGTATCTCTCCTGAGCGTGCCATAGAAAGTGTTAAATTTGTTGTTTCTTCTTTTGTCATTCCATTTATGAAAACTGCCATTATAAATGCTGCTGCTTGATAATCTGTTATTTCATTATTAGTATATCCATTCACAAAATATTCTATTTCTTCTTTTGTTAAATTTTCGTTATCTCTCTTTTTTGCTATAATATCTAAAATATTCATGCTTGTACTCCTATATGAAATTTTTTGTAAAACTTCTTCTATGTATTGGACAAAGTCCATATTCTTTAATTGCTTGTATATGTTTTGCAGTTCCATACCCTTTATGAGATATAAACCCATATTGTGGATATACTTCATCCCATTGCCTCATAATTCTATCTCTTGTTACTTTCGCAATAATTGATGCCGCAGCTATACTATAGCATTTAGCATCTCCTTTTATTATAGAATCATATGGAATTCCTTTTGTATTAATATGTGTTAGTGCATCTACTAAAATTAAATCTGGTTTTTCTTTTAGTCCTTCTACTATTTCTGTAACACCTTGTTTAGTTGCATTTAATATATTAATTTCATCAATTATATCTTGTCCAATTACAGCAACATAATAGTCAATTGCTTCTTCTAATATTAAATCATATAATATTTCTCTCTTTTTTTCAGAAACTTTTTTTGAATCATTAACACCTTCTATTTTTGAGTCTTTTGGCATAATAACGCCAGCAATTACAACAGGTCCTGCTAATGGTCCTCTACCTGCTTCATCTATTCCACATATTTTTTGAAATCCTTTTGGATATAAGTTATTTTCTATTTCTTTTAGTTTATTTAATCTTTCTATTTCTTTTTCTTTCATTTTTATCAACTACTATTCATCTATTTTTATTTGATTAATGTCTGTTAAGGAATATTTTCCATCAAATCCTAATGTATTATATACTTCTACTTCTTCATTTTCTTCATCAAATTTAATTAAATATTTTTCTTCTTTTTCTAATTTGATATCCTCTAATCCCCATTGACTTTGTGCTTCTTTAGTAAGCCAGTAACAACTAGATGTATCTGAAATTCCAAATTCTGATGGAATATCATTTTCTGCTTTTTCTAATTTAGCATCTGTACTATAAACTTTATCCCTTACACTTTCCTTTTTGCTACTATCTGGATCAATTCCCATCTCAAAAGTTGCTTGTTCTACATATTCTTTTGACTTGGCTTGAATTAATAGCATATTCGTCCTTAAACTTTCTAATTTAGTTGCATCTATTACATCTTTCCCACTATAAATTCCTATTCCTGTTATAATTATCAATACTATAATTGTTATGCTTAGAGCAACTAATGTTACTCCTTTTGCATTTTTATAAATTTTATTATTTTCTAAATTCATATCTTTCATCCTTTATCTTTTTTTCTATATTATATATTTATATTTTAACATTTTCAATACAATTATCAAGTTTTTTTCACATAAATTTCACAAATCTCTTGTATTATATAGTCATAATAGGTTATTATATTAATAGATATTTTTTAGGAGGTCTTATAAAAATGGAAGAAAATGAAAAAAAAGAAGAAAATGAAAAAGGCTTTAAAGCAGTAAAAAATCCAAATACATATAAAGACGTTTATAGTTCTTCTACTACTAAAGCAAAACTTGGATTTGGAAAAGGAGTTTTAATACCATTTTTTAGTGGTATAGTAGGGTGTAGTTTAGTACTTCGGTACTTGTTTTGGAATTCCAACTATTCGTAACAAAATTTTAAATTCAAACTCATATTCTGAAAGTAGTTCAAATTCTAATTCAAATCCTAATTCTGGATATGTAAGTCAAACTTCACTTGCAGACTATTCTGATACATCTGTATATGCTGCTAATAAAATTTTGCCATCAATTGTAGGAATTCAAGTAACTTACAATGTAAATTCATTAATTTCTATATTTGGTAGACAAACAACTTCAAGTACAGCTACTGCAAGTGGATCAGGAATTATTATTAGTGAAGATGGTTATATTTTAACTAATAACCACATTGTTTCTAGTACATCTTCTGAATCTTATTATGAAGTATCAGAAGCTACAAAAGTAACTGTTACTTTATTTAATGATGAAACAGAATATGAAGGAAAAATTATTGGTAAAGATGAGCAAACTGATTTAGCCGTTATTAAAATTGAAAAAATAGGATTATCAAAAGCAGAATTTGCTGATTCAGATAATATAAAAGTAGGAGAATTTGCTATGGCAGTAGGAAATCCTTTGGGCTTGCAAAGCAGTATAACTTGTGGTGTTATAAGTGCTGTAAATAGAGAAGTAACCGATTCTGATGGTAAAAAATTCACTTTAATTCAAACTGATGCTGCAATAAATTCTGGTAACAGTGGTGGAGCTTTAGTAAATAGTGAAGGTAAGGTAATTGGTATTAATACTTTAAAACTTTCTGGAACTGGTATTGAAGGTATGGGATTTGCAATTCCAATAAACTCTACTACAGATATTACTTCTCAACTAATTCAATATAGTAAAGTAAAAAGACCTTATATTGGAATTTCTGGAATGGATTTAGATGAAGAAACAGCAAAAGCTAATAAACTAGTAAAAGGAATATATGTAAAATCTGTTGATGATTTTTCTGCAGGTGAAAAAGCAGGTATTAAAATTGGTGATGTAATTATTGAAGCAGATGGTAAAAAAATTACTACTATGGATGAATTAAATGAAATTAAAAATTCTCATAAAATTGGTGAAGAAATGAAAATTAAAGTAAATCGTGATGGAGAAGAAAGAGAATTAACTATAGTTTTAGGAGAACAACCATAATTACTTAATTACTTAATATTTCACTTTCAATTCACACAATGGACAAATTAAATAGTTAGAATATAATCAAACATCCCCTTTTATTTTCAAAATAAAAAAGAGAAGTTCAAAATAATAAAAACTTCTCTTTTTTGTTATAGTTTATATTATAATTAAATCCATTTCACTTGTATATGTTTCGTTTCCATATGCATAAATTATATATAAAGCATCATCTGTTAAGTAAAATTGTTTTGAATTTTCTATTTTATATTTATCGCTTTTAACGTCTCTACTATAAATATTATATCCTAACTCTTTTAAGTCCTCTACTTTATCTTGTTCTTCTTGTATTTTATTTATTATTTTGCTTTGTATTTCGTTTTTATTAAGACCTTCAATTCTTAGCATTTCTTCTAAAGTAATTTCCTTTTTATTTCTTAAATCATAATTATATGTTTGTATAATTACCCTTTGAGCACTTGATCCTTCTTTTAAATTAGAACGAACAATTAATGATAATATATCATCTTTTACATTGGCTGTATATTCTACCGTATAAATAGTATTTTTATTTTCGCTTTCTAAAATACTATTTGTTTTGTCAATAAATTGCTCAATTTCTTTATTATACTCTTCTATTTTTGGGTTTTCAATATTAATGCAAGGTATATATACTTCTACATTATAACTATTTAATTTACTTTCTTTTTTGGCTAGTCTAGTATAAACAATATCTTTTTCTTTATCTTTTGCATTAAAGTTAATTTTTTCACTATTTGTTTTAACATTATTAGTAAAAATTTTATCAAATTCTATAGTTAATTTTTCGATTTGTTCTTCTTCTTTATTTCCTAAATCTGTCTCACTTTCAAACCCTAATAACCTACTTATATCAATTCTGGCATAGAATTGAAAATAAAAAGCTATTATAATGGAAATAATACATATTATTATAATTGAGACATATATTGCTACTTGTTTTTTATTTATTTTATTTTCCGGTAATACTACTTTCATTTTAGTTAATATTTCTCCCTTCATTAGGATAATTTAATTATAACATTTATAAATAAATTAATCAATAATTTTTTAGTTTAAATCAATTATAATATTGACTATTTTGCATTTTTGCGTTATGATAATATAGATTAATTTTATAAAGAAATGAGGAATTTTAAAGTTATGTTATGTTCAGAATGTAATAAAAACCCAGCAATACTTTTTTATAAAAAAATAGAAAATGGAAAAGAAACCATGGAAGGATACTGTTATGATTGTGCTAAGAAAAAAGGAATAAATCCAACCGAAGTTTTATCTAAACAAAATGATATTTTATCTAACGATAAAATAAATTTATCAGATATGACTAAGCAATTTGAGACTATTTTCAAAGATTTAGCAGAAAATATCAATTTAGAAGATATTGAAAATATAGATGGAGCTATAACTTTCGAAAATACTGAAGCTAGTGATGACCCAAATGTTCCACCACATAAAATAACAGGTGCAGCAATTCCTCTTGGTTCAATATTTTCTAATATGTTCAATGGGCAAAATAGCGGCAGAGAAGAACAAGAAGAGCCTATTGGTGGTAGAAAAAAAGTTAAAATAGAAAAAAAGAAAAATATAAAAAATAAAAGGAAAAAGTTCTTAGATACTTATGGAACTAATCTAACAGTTAAAGCAAAAAATAATGAACTTGATCTTATAATTGGTCGTGATAAAGAAATTCAAAGAATGATTCAAATATTAAATAGGCGTTCTAAAAATAATCCTTGCTTAATTGGTGAACCAGGTGTTGGTAAAACTGCTATTGCTCAAGGTTTAGCAATTAAAATTGCAAACCAAAATGTTCCTGCAAAACTTTTAAATAAAGAAGTTTATTTATTAGATATGACAGCTGTTATTGCAGGTACACAGTTTAGAGGTCAATTTGAATCTAGAATGAAGGGTATTATTGACGAATGTAAAGAATATGGAAATATCATTTTAGTAATTGATGAGATTCATAACATTATTGGTGCAGGTGATGGAGAACATTCTATGAATGCCGCAAATATTTTAAAACCTGCTTTATCAAATGGAGAAATTCAGCTAATTGGTACAACAACATTGAAAGAATATCGTAAATATATTGAAAAAGATTCTGCTTTAGAAAGAAGATTTCAACAAATTTTAGTAGAAGAACCAACAGTTGATGATTCTATTGGAATATTAGAAGGAATTAAAAAATACTACGAAGAATATCATAAAGTAAAAATTTCTTCTGATGTAATTCGTCAAACAGTTATAATGTCTGAAAAATATATTCATGACAGATTTTTACCAGATAAAGCAATTGATATTTTAGACGAAGCTTGTTCTAGAATTAATTTAGAAAACAAAGATTTATACAGATTAGAAATGTTAAAACAAGAATTAGTTAGTGTTCAAGCAGAAAAAGAAGAAGTTATTGCTGCTGATTCTACAGAAGATTACCAGAAAGCAGCTGATTTAAAAACTCGTGAATGTCAATTAATTGAAGAAATAGACAAATTAAATAGTAAAATGAAATTAAAGCAAATTACAATTCAAGATATTGCAAGTGTAATAGAAAGCTGGACAAAAATACCAGTAAAGAAGATAACAGAAGCAGAAACTCAGAAACTATTAAATTTAGAAACTAATCTTCATAAAAGAATTATTGGGCAAGAAGAAGCTGTTAGTAGTGTAGCAAGAGCAATTAGAAGAAATCGTGCAGGCTTACAAAGTTCAAAAAGGCCACCATCTTTTATTTTTGTCGGACCAACTGGTGTTGGAAAAACAGAACTTGCTAAATCTCTTGCTTTTGAAATGTTTGGAAGTGAAGATTCTATTATAAGAGTAGATATGTCTGAATACATGGAAAGTCATTCTACTTCAAAATTAATTGGTGCACCTCCAGGATATGTTGGATATGATGATGCAGGTCAATTAACTGACAAAGTAAAAAGAAAACCTTATTCAAT
>CANRFX010000018.1 GCA_947629995.1 uncultured Clostridia bacterium
GTGACCCCTACGGGAATCGAACCCATGATTCCACCTTGAGAGGGTGGCGTCTTAACCGCTTGACCAAGGGGCCTTATTTTTTCTTATTATTTATATCATTTTTTTATGATTTAGTCAACTAAAATTATTAAAAATCCATGAAACCATGAAACCCATAAAAAAGACTTTAGTTTAAAAAGTCTAAAATCTCTTTTATTCTTGTATATTTTTTAGTTAAGAATAAATAACCTATTAGTGCTTCTAAAGCAGTTGCGTGCATATATTCTTGAACATTAGAATTTTTAGGTAAATGGTGATTTTCACAGTTTCTTCCTCTTCTTACTATATCTTTTTCTTTGTCTGTCAATTGTTCATGTATTTTTTCTAAAAATTCTGCTTGTGCTTGTGCTTTTACATATTTAATAGTTTCTATATGTAATTTATGTGGCTTAAAATTAGTTTTATCAACTAATTTAGTTCTAATATAGAGTTCATACACACAATCACCTATGTATGCCCATGTTAAAGGTGATAATAAATTAATTTCTTCTTCTGATTTCGTTAAATTTATAAAATCTTCCATTTTTCCTCCTTTAACAATTTTCTATTGTGATTTTTCCTAAAATTCCATTCTTGAATTCGTCTAATAACATTCTTGCTGTTTTTTCTTCATCTATTTTTCCACCTGAGATTATACAACCTCTTTTTTTTCCTATTGCAAGCATAATTTCATAGATGTTTTCGTTTTCTGGAGCATCTTCTGATAATTTTTCTTGTATGAATTCTTCTGAAATTTTATATCTTTCACATAATTTTTCTTTATGATTTTCGATTAAAAATTTGGTTAATTGATATGCTATTTCTACTTTGTCTAATATTTCTTCTTTAATTGTTCCTGTAAAAGAAAGATTTAATGCAACTTGCTTGCTTTCAAACTTTGGCCATAAAACTCCTGGAGTATCTAATAATTCTATTTTATCATTAATTCTAATCCATTGTTTTTGTTTTGTAATACCTGGTTTATTTCCTACTTCTTGTGTTGTTTTCTTTGCAATTTTATTAATAAATGATGATTTTCCTACATTAGGAATTCCGTACTACCATTGCTCTTATTTTTCTTCCTACTCGTCCTTTTTCTGCTTGTACTTTTAAATCTTCTTCTACAATTTTTTCTATTTTTTTGATGCATTGTTCAATTCCTTTTCCAGAATTTGAATCTACTAAAATAGCAGGTATTCCTTTACTTTCAAAATGCTGTACCCATAATAAGTTTTGCTTTTCATCTGCTAAGTCTGATTTATTTAATACTACTATTTTTTTCTTTTTCTTTATTATTTGAGAAATCATAGGGTTTTGACTTGATGTTGGTATTCTTGCATCTAATAGTTCTATTACAATGTCTACTATTTTTATATCTTCTTCAATTTGTCTTTTGGTTTTTTCCATGTGTCCTGGGTACCAGTTAATTCCGACTGATGCAAAACTTGTTTCTTGGTTATTTTTTTTATTATTTTTATTCATTTTTATCACTTCCATAAACTATTTAATTTCTTCAAGTTTTTCTTGTTCCCTATTCTCCAATTGTTTCTTTTCTCTTTCAAGTTCTTTTAAACTTTTCTTAGGTGTCGGCATTTCTTCAGGCATCATTCCTCCAATATCTTGAATAGCTTTTCGTACTTTTTTACCAACTTCGTAATGAACAGCCTTGGCATTATTTTCACCTTGTACATTATCTCTAATTAATCTTTGTTTTGTTTGATTTATTCTAAATAGATTTGCAATTAATTCATCTTCATTCATATTATCTAGTATATCTTCTCTATAACGTAATTTCTTTCTTTTAAAAATATCATCAGCTGTCTCCCCATTATATAATCCCTTATATCCTGCATTATGAAATTCTGCCATATTTTTAACACCAGCAGATGAAGCAACTTTTTGAAGTGTATAATTACCTTGCCTAGTTAACTTTCTTTGATAAAATCTTTTTTCATCATCTGATAAAGATTCATATTCTTGCTCTGTAATTTCCTGCTTTCTTGTTTGAATAGCAAAATAAGTTTGTCCTAAAGCAACAACTTCTTTACTTGGATCAGCATTTTGCACTATAAGATAGCATATATATCTAGACAATTTGTAATCTTTAATAATTTCTTCTTTTCCTTTACCAGTTTTTATTGGCTTGTTGACTTCAACAGCCCAATCTTCCCTATTTGAAATACTATTTTTTGCTGATATGATTGCTTTGCCTATTACTTTTTCAAAATTCCTCCAATCTTTATAGTCTAATGCCTTTTGTAATTCACGCGCATACCAATATTCATTCCCATATTCATCTAAATGTTTTATACTTTCAAAAATACTATCAGTATATTGATTATTTGTGCCTTTATTCACTATTTTATTTGCTTTTTTATTCACCATAAAAGTCACTCCCTTTTTGAATTTTTTATCATTTTTTATCCTAAAAATGTAAAAAGAAAATAAATCACTTCCAATTTTTTATTAATTCAATACTTTTACTATTTTAACACAAAAGCAAGCAATTTTCAACTAATTGCCTGCTTTCCTTTTCAAGATTAATCTATATTTACAATTATTATCTAAGCTATTAATGTTTTACATAAATATACTGTAATATCAATTTTACAAAGTTCTATAATTATTTTTATCTGCTCTATCATCCATTTCTCTATCGAATTTTTCATTTGCATAAAACCAATCCGTTTTTTTATCATGTGGATTTGCTTTTCTACTTTTATCCATCAATAAATCCAGCAATATTGCTACTGGAATAATAATTCCAATTAGAGATACAAAAGTATTTAAATACATTCCCATCCCGCTTATACTAATTTCAGAACTTGATGTAAATAATGTTTTTAATCCTGTAATTAAATCACTTCCAAAATACATTCCATATGCTAATAAATAGATTAATGCACCTACTAATTTCCTTTTTACTATTAGTACCATACATACTAATACAACAAACAATAAAATGATTTCCATTGTTTGATTAAATGGTTCTAATCCTCCAAAATCAATTTTCATTTCATATGTAACAGCAATAATCATCCTTAAGAACCAAAACATTGCCATAAACATAACTAACATCCATGTTGAAAAATTTTTCATTAGTTTTCCTCCTCTTATTTTTTTATTGAAAATAAAGACGGAAAATCCGTCTTGTTTTCTTAATTAATCTACAAAATCAAAATCATCTTTGAATTTTTCTTTGAATATTTCAAATACTTTATTTAATATTTCTTCATCTTCAATGCTTACATAAGATTCTTCTTCTGCATCTTCGTCATCTGTGTCTTCTACCTTTAAAATTACTACTTCGCCTTCTTCTTCCTCGCCTTCTTCTGTAACAGGTAATAATACTACATATTCCTCATTATCTAATTCAATTAAGTCTAAAAATTCAAATTTAACTTCGTTTCCTTCTTCATCATTTAATATTATAATGTTATCTAATTCTTCTCCTTCAAAGTTTTCCTCCATTATTTTTCTCCTTTCTTATTTAATTAGTAAAATATTTTATATTAATATAATAAACTATTTTTAATTATTTTTCAATGAATTTTTTATTTTATTTAAATAAGTTTCTAAAATATAAGTTGCAGATATAGTATCTACTATATTTTTCTTTTTATGCTTATTTATTTCTAAAAAATTCATCGTTTTATGAGCTTCTACAGTTGTTAGCCTTTCATCAATTGTTTCGATTTCTATTTTGTTATATTTGCATTTTAGTTTATGTATAAATTCTTCTGTTTTTTTTGCTCTTTCAGAGGAAGTTCCATTCATATTAAATGGCATTCCAACAACAATTTTTTCTATATCCTTATATTGTTCTATTATTTCATCTAATTTTTTTAATAAAACTTTGTCAGAACCATTTTGTTGAATTGTTTCTAATCCTTGGGCTGTTATATTTAAAGGATCTGTTATAGCAATTCCGGTTCTTACTTCCCCATAATCAATTCCTAAAATTCTCATTTTATTCTTCATCTAATCCTATATAATTTTTTACCATTTTTTCTAATAGCTCATCTCTTTCAACAGTTCTAATTTTATTTCTTGCATCTTTGTGACTTGTAATATAAGTTGGATCTCCAGATAAGATATACCCAACAATTTGATTTATTGGATTGTATCCTTTTTCTACTAATGCTTCATATACTTCTTTTAAGATTTCTTGACATTTCACATTTTCTTCTCTTTGTACTTTAAAACTCATTGTTTTATCAAATTCCATATATGATCTCCTCCTATATATTTGTTATATCACTTTCGCTACGATCTGCATGATCTAAATATTCTTCTAATTTTTTTAAAATTTCTTCTAGTCCTGTACCTTTATAATATGAAGATATAACAAAATTTAATTTTGGTATAGCAATTTCTTTAGATGTTTTAGATTTTGCCCTAGATGGTTTGACTTCTAAATTCAATTCTTTTTTTTCTTCTTCTGTCAATTCAATTTCCATGTTTTCTATTTTTTCTTTTATATCATTTAAGAAATCTGCTACACTATTTGTTTCTACTCCTGAGAATGCAATTACAAATTTAGGTCCCATATATCTTACAAATACATAATCCTCTGCCAAATTCTCTGATACATATTTGCTAACTTGTGTTATTACTTTATTTCCTAATTCTCTTGAATATTTTCTATTAATTTCTTGAATATTTATAATTTTAAACATACATATAGTTGATATAGTATATTGATCTATTATTTTCTTTCCTTCTCCATATAGATATTCTTCATTATATAATCCTGTAAACAAATCTTTTCTTACTATTGATTCTAACGTTTTTTGATGAACTACTGTTTTTAATACAGAAACTATATTTTCCTTTATAACTTCTAAAACTGTTGTGTCTACATTATCAAAATCATGTGGTGTTCCACTTTCTATAATCCAATAACCTATATATACATTGTCAATATAAAGAGGAAAAAATATAGCAGATTTTGCTCTTCCAAATTCCATTTCTTGATAAGGAAGTCTTTCATTTTCATTGTTTACTGTTACATATTTAGGAGTTGCAGATTGTATACTATCTTTAAACATATCTACTTCTTGCAAAGCTTTTAATGCTCCCCAATGTTTTTGATCTACATTTGATGCTTTTACTTGATATTCTGCACCATCGAAAACGACAATTGTTGAATATTTTATTTCATATCTTTCTATTAAAATATCATTTATTTTCTTTATTTTTTGTTCAACAGTTGAGGTCTCTCCTATTGCATTCATAAAATCTTGTACAACATATAAATTGGTAATCTTTTGGTTCATGTTTTTGAATTTTTGTATTTTTTTATGAATTGATACATTATATATTATAAGTCCAAATACAATTAAGACTAAGATTACTACTACTGCTATTATCACAACTAATTTACCTCCTATTTTATTCTATTGTTATCTACTAGTAATTTCTTTTCATTTGATCTAATGTATAGTTCATGCTATCAGAAAAATTGTCTCTTCTGCTTGTGCTTGTTGGTGGTTGGTAATTTCTTGATTGCCCACCTGTTGCAACTATTGGATATAACATATTTGCTAATTGCCTTAAAGTTTGTAAAAATACTTTTGAATATCCCTTTAAAGAAATTTCACATTCAATAACACCTTCTAGATATCTTACATAAGTTTCTTCTTCAAATGGTATAGAAACATATTTTATTCTATCTCTATCAAATAATTCTGTCATAAATGACATTGCAGGGTCATTGTAAAATGCCATTCCTCCAATAATCACTTCATCTTTTATTCCTCTTATTTTTACTACTTTATTTAAAACAATTTTTAGTTTATTTTCATCTAAAATATTTTTTGATTTTAATTGTTTTAAAAATGCTGTTAGTGGTTGTATCGTCAAAATATCCATTGTTTGGACTAAATAAATTTCTTGTGATTGCTTAAAATAATTAATTGGTGTATTAAAATCTGTATCTATTAAAATTAAAGAATGATTCATTAATAATGTTTCTAAAATTTTATCCACATTTTGTATATCGTTATCTTCATTTGGTAAAGAAGTATATACTGTAAGATTTTTGTTTACATTAATTCCTTTTGCTATTCCATGTGCTAGTCCTTCTATACTATGTGCTGCTATTTCTCTTAATTGTTCTTCATTTTTAGTATAAATATAATAAGAATTTCTATTTTGTGTCGTATCTAATATTGCTGTATTAATTCCAATTGATGACATTAATTCTGCCAAATTGTTTACTATAAATGATGTTCCATTTTTACTTGTTCCTACAAAAG
Source organism: uncultured Clostridia bacterium (assembly GCA_947629995.1). Classification (GTDB taxonomy): domain Bacteria; phylum Bacillota; class Clostridia; order TANB77; family CAG-508; genus CAG-269. The sequence continues at coordinate 6,279 of CANRFX010000018.1, forward strand.
TAGCAATTTTTTTATCTGGTGTTAATAGACTTGATAAATCTATTTGTTCAATTGAAGTATTACTTCCTTCTCTTTGAAAACCTGTTTGAGCATTTTGATTATTATAAGGATTACTATAACTATTATTGTAGTTGTCATTATAATTATTATTGTAATTGCTATTATAATTATTGTTATTATTGTAATTGTTATTATAATTATTGTTATAATTTTCATTATTTATGTTTTCAAGTCCTGGTAGCATTACATCTTCTACATCTTCTTCTTCGTCTTCTTCATTTTCTTCATGATTTTCTTGATTATTTTGATAAGATGCAATATTATTATCAAATGGTTCGAACCCTGGTAAAAATGTTTCTTCTCTTTCTGGTTCTTCCTGATTATTTTCTTCCTCTAATCCTGGTAATACAAATTCTTCTGGTTCTTCTTGTTGTTCTTCTTCTTGAATTTGAGGATTTATTTTTTTAGGTCTTCCTCTTCCACGTTTTACTGGTTGTGGTACTTGTGTATCTTCTTCTGAAACAACTTTTTTAGGTCTTCCTCTTCCACGTTTAACTGGTTGTGGTACTTCTGTTTCTTGAACTAAAGTTTCATTTTCTTCTTGTTCAAAATCATCAAATTCTTCCATTATTGGTTCTGGCTTAGTATTTTGAATAGTTTCATTTTGAACTTGTTGTATTTCTGGTTGTTTATTAACTTCTTCTATTTTTTCTGGTTTTGGTTTCGTTAATTTTTTAACACCTGCCATATTTACTGCTGATGGTATTACAACTGGATTTGAAAGTATTTTATCTCTATTTTTTGATTTTAATAGTATTTGACTTGGTCCTTCATCTTCTTTATCATTTTTAGACTTTTGTAAATTTTTTGAAATACTATTATTAAAAGACATTATTTGTTGATATTTTGGTGATTTTTCTTCCAATACTGCACGAACATTTAATGGTAAAAATTTTGTTATAATTCTTAATTGGGTATCATTATATTGTGCAGCAATATTATTAAAACTATCTACATATCTATCTTCGTTTTTTCCTAGTCTTTTATAATGAGCAATGATATTTTGTATTTCCATTTCACTTACATCATTTTCGTTTTCTGCTTGATAATTTACTTCTTCTGTATCAATTTTATAATATGTTTTTGCTTCTTTTTTTACACGAGGTCTATTTATTAATCTACAAACTTCATCTACGCTTCTATCGTTTCCAATAATAGCATTATAAATACCGATACCAAATAGTTTTACAAGCATTGTTTCTGATTTTGTTCTTCTATCAGAACAAATTAAGATTATTGGTGTATCGTTTCCTTTTAAGTTAGAAGCTTCATCACTTATACTATCTAATTTTTCGAAAATAAATTTATCAATTTGATCATATTGAGTATGAGTAAATGATTCTAAATCTTCACTTATAACTATCCTGTCATAAGATTTATCTTTTTGTAATTCTTTTAATATTGCGTTAAAGTAATATACATTTTTATATGAAATAATTTGTTTATATTCCTTTTGGTATTTCTTAACAATAGCTTCTGACGTTTCCTCATTACTAACAGCAAATAAAACTTTCATTTGTTACCCCCTTCCAAATTTTACAAACACCGCAAATGCGAGTGGTAAAACTTGGCAAATAATTAAAAGTGTTACACAAGTTACAATAAATGCCATACCTTTTTCTAATGTATCCAATTTTCTTACTCCAATCATGTATTGATGAATAGCACCAATTGCAATTCCTAAAAAACATACTGGAATACTGTAAATTCTTACTATGTTCAAAATATAAGCAACAGTTCCATATACATCAGAACCATATTTTTCTTTATAGTCTTCTAATGAGCTTGCTGTATTTTCTTTTAGTTCTACTATTTTACTTTCTGTTTTTTCATCAATTGCTCTTTCTTCTGTAGCATTAACTGAAGTTGATATTAAAAAGATTCCCATTATTAGCACCATAATTGTAACAATTATTATTCCTTTTTTCATAATTTATGCCCCTTTCTTATGTCCTATTTTGGCAATTTTTTCCTTATATTCACTCTTGCTATTATATAATACAATAAATTGTAAAAAATATCAAGAATTTTTTACAATTTATTATATAAATATTTCATATGAGCATATACTCCACTTGCCCAATTTTTATCTGTTGCATATCTAGTATTTACTCCTTTTAAGGTTGGACCATTATAATATGTTCCGAGCAGCTACTTCTTCTCCGTAGATTTTTGTTCCTTTTGGATTTAAATAATACTTAACTAATACTCTTGCAATTAAATCTATACATTCTGAATAATTTGAAAAATTATAAGCTCCATTATATGGATTGGAATCATAAGCACCATACCCAAATAAATTATTTTTGTTTCTCGCTATTTGTGATGTTCCCCATGCGCTTTCATGTATTCCGTATAGCTGCAACAAACACACCATTTATATTGTATTGTTTTTCAATGTAATAAAAATATTCTGCATTGTTTTCAAAAATTTTATTTATATCTTTTGAATCAGATAAAATTTTTTTAAATTGATCTAAGGTTAATCCACTTGGTTTATTTAATGCCATTTCAAAACTTAATCCAGAGATTAGTTCTGTCTTATTCTTACTTGTAGAACTACTTTCTTGTTTTACTATATTATCAGCATATGTTGTTGCTTCTGACTTAACATACCCTATTACATTTGATGATGAAATTTTGTACCAATCTCCTTGTATTTCTAAAATTTTTAGTCTGTCTTGTTTTGATAATGTTGCTACTTTTTGTGACCCTTCATTTGGTTCAAGCCTAACAGATAATCTGTCAGATGTTATATATAATGTATCTCCTACTTTCGCTTTATAATTATTTACATAGTTTGCCGTACCAATTTCAACAATTTTATTTACAGAAGCTCTTGTTATTTTTGCAGATATTTGTTCTTCTGAAACTAATTCTTCTTTTTGATAAGTTCTTTTTATTGTAATTTCTTGCTTTCCTTGTCTACCTTCTTGGATTACTTGCAATGTTTCTTTTGGCAAGTTTGGATTATTTCTATATATTGTTATGTATTCTAAATCAATTTCTTCAACAGAATATTCTTCTTTCTGTCCTTGCTTTGTATTTTGAGTTATAGTATCATCTATATCAATTTGTTCTGCTTCGCTTATTTTTGGAATCTTTGTGCTATCTGTTGTAGATGCTGTTGCATAAACATTATTTTTTACAAAATACAAGTTATAAAATATAATCATATATAATAAAACAACAATAAAAGTTAAAAAAGAAATAATTCCTTTTATTGTAATTTTTAGATGCATTTTTCGACCTTTTTCTACCTTTTCTTTCGAATTCATACTACCACCTATTATTATTTTACCTTTTCTGATTTTTTTTGTCAATTAATAAATTGTGGTAATACAAAATTTATCTTGATTTTCTTTCTATTTTATACTATTATATAGTTGTTTTAATAAAGGAGGATTTAATGGATAAGAAAAAATTAATTTTAACTATAATAACTTTTATTTTATTTATTATCGTATTTATTTTAGCTTGGATGTTATTTAATAGGTTTGTTATAAAAACTAGTTTTGAAAAAGAAGTATTATCATTTGCACGGAAAAAACCAAAAAACTGTCTTTGAGGTAAATAAAATTGTTTTATTTAGTAATTGTGATGCTAAAAATAAGACAAGCTCTAGTACCAATTTCACTATCGAAAATCTATATCAATATACTGACATTGCAATTTTTATTAACAATCATTCTACTGAAGAAAAAACTTCAGAAAATATATTAAAAAAAGTTTCTATTAGCAATATTAAATTTAATCAAATGCCAGAACTTGGAGAACCAAAATTATATTTTAAAGGTTTAAACCAATTTGCAACAAGTACTTTACCTGAAAAAGATGAAATCTCAGAATCTTTAGATTTTACTATCACATCAGAAAATGAAGCAGATTTAGACAGCCCAACTTTATACAATAATTTAGCTAATCCTATTACCTTAAGTTATATCAATCAAAATATAAAAACAGACTATACCCTTACAGACACTTCTATTCCAATCACTTATGATGGTTCTCTATTAAAAAGATGTAATATAGATTTAAATTCAATTGCTTGCAATATATCTTTTGATATTTATATTACTAATTATTTAGATGAAGAATTCAAAACTACTGTGTTTATTGATATACCTCTAAATGATGGAGAAAAATCAATTTATGATGGAAATTTAAAAGTAACTAATAATTCAAATTTTGCATTTTATAGATACAAATAATATTCTTAAGGAGGATTTAATGAAAGAAAAACTTTCAATTGCAGACCAATTAAAAAAGAAATACCATAAAACAGAAGAAGTTACAAATTTTAAAGAAATGCTTTATCGTTCAGCAGATATATATCGTTCTAGAACTGCTTTTAAATTAAAAGATGAAAATGGAAATATTTTTTCTGTTACTTATGAACAATTTAAAAATGATGTAGTTAGTTTAGGAACAAGTTTAATTGAAAAGGGTTTTTTAAATAAAAGAATTGCTGTTATTGGAAAAAATTCTTATAAATGGTGTGTGTCCTACTTAGCTGCAACCATTGTAGGGATTGTCGTTCCTATTGATAAAGAACTTCATACAGATGATGTAATTAACTTTATGAATGTATCAAAATCTGTTTGTATTTTAGGAGATTCTAAAAACCTAGATGAAATCTTAAAAAGCAAAAATAAATTAGAAAATGAAAAAACTATTTTTATATATTTTGATAAAACTAAAACAGATTGCTATGATTCTTTATTAAAAAACGGAAAAATTATTTATGAAAATGGAAATACCAATTTTGATAAAATTGACGTTAATCCAGACGAATTACGTATTTTACTTTTTACTTCTGGAACAACTGGAAATGCAAAAGGAGTTTGTTTATCTCAAAGAAATATTTGCTCTAATATACTATCTACTTACGGAATTGTAAAAGTAAAAAGAAGTGACTTATTCTTTTCTGTTTTACCATTGCATCATACTTATGAATGTACATTAGGCTTCTTACTTCCAATTTATAGTGGTGCATCTATATGCCATTGTGAAGGATTGCGTTACATTACAAAAAATCTTGGTGAATTTCATCCATCTGTTATTTTATGCGTTCCTTTACTTCTTGAAAATGTACACAAAAATATTATAAAGAACTTAAACAAATCATTACCAAAAAAATATGTAAAAGAATCTGGTAATCCATATTATAACTTACCATTTTATTTAAAAAAGATTGTAAAAACAAAAGTTAAAAATACTCTTGGTGGTAGGCTTCGTGTATTTATTGTTGGTGCAGCAAGTGCTAATCCTGATATTATAGCTGATTTTAAAGCTTTAAATTTGCCAACTTTACAAGGTTATGGGTTAACTGAGTGTTCTCCTTTAGTTGCAGGAAATACTGATTTCTTCCAAAAAGATGATGCTGCTGGTCTTCCTATTCCAAATGTAGAATATAAAATAGATAAACAAAATGCAGAAGGCGTTGGAGAAATTTTAGTAAAAGGTCCTAATGTTATGCTCGGGTATTATGAAGATGAAGAAAAAACAAGACAAACTATTGTTGATGGATGGTTCCATACTGGTGATTTGGGAAAAATAGATGAAAATGGGTACTTGTATATTACTGGCAGATGTAAAAGTGTTATTGTTACAAAGAACGGAAAAAATATTTATCCAGAAGAAGTTGAATATTATTTAAATGATAATCCTTTAATTTCTGAAGCTCTTGTTTTAGGAATTCAAAAAGAAGATGATGATGAAACTTATATTAATGCTCAAATTTATCCTAATATTGAAGCTATTACAGAATATTTGAAAGGTAGTGTTCCAACTAAAGAAGAAATTTGGAAACTTATTTCTGATGTAGTTTCAAGTGTTAATAAAAAGTTGCCTAATTATAAGCATATTAAAAGTTTCGGCATTCGTGATAAAGAATTTGAAAAAACTACTACTAAAAAAATTAAACGTTACGGCAATAATATGAAAATAAAAGATAACTAATTTTTATTTAGTTATCTTTTAACAATTCTTGTTCTATTTTTAATAATCTATTATATTTAGCAACTCTATCAATTCTACATGGAGCACCTGTTTTTATTTGTCCTCCATTTATTCCAACTGCAATATCACTAATTGTTGTATCGTCTGTTTCTCCAGATCGATGCGAAATTACAGTTCTATATCCATGTTTCTTTGCTAAGTAAATAGTATCTAATGTTTCTGTTAATGTTCCTATTTGATTTGGCTTAATTAAAATAGCATTTGCTACATTTTTTTCGATTCCTGTTACTAAACGTTTTGGATTTGTAACAAATAAGTCATCACCAACTAATTGTATTTTATTTCCTAGTTTATTTGTCAATTCTATCCAAGATTCCCAATCTTCTTCTGCTAAAGCATCTTCTACTGAAGCAATTGGATATTTTTCACATAAATCAATCACATATTGTATCATTTCTTGTTTTGTTCTAAATTGATCTGTTTTCCAAAAATAATATCCTTCTTTTCCTATTTTTTGTGCTTCTTCATACATTTCTGTACTTGCTATGTCTAAAGCTAATACAATATCTTTTCCTACCTCATAGCCTGCTTTTTTTATTGCCTCTAGTATTAAATCTAATGCCTGTTCTTCATTTTCTAAATTTGGTGCAAAACCACCTTCATCTCCTACTCCTACACTATAGCCTTTTTCTTTCAATACTTTTTTTAGTGTATGATATATTTCCACTCCTCTTTTTAATCTCTCTGCAAATGTTATTCTTCCAATTGGCATAATCATAAATTCTTGAATGCTAATATTATTTTCTGAATGTTTTCCACCGTTTAAAATATTCATCATAGGAACTGGTAATTCTATTGCTTGAAGTCCTCCAATATATTCATATAATTCCATATTTAAAGATTTTGCTGCTGCCTTTGCTACAGCAAGTGATACTCCGTAGTATGCTATTTGCTCCCAGATTTGATTTATTTGGTGTGTCATCTAATTTAATTAAACTATCATCTATTTTTCTTTGATTATATACATTCATTCCTATTATTTGTTTAGCTATCTTTTTGTTTACATTTTCAACTGCTTTTTGTACCCCTTTTCCAAAATATCTATTTTTATCTCCATCACGTAATTCGACTGCTTCAAAACTTCCTGTTGAAGCACCTGATGGCACAGATGCTATTCCTATAAATCCTCCTTTTGTAGATACTTCTACTCCGAACAGTTGGATTTCCTCTTGAATCTAGTATTTCTAAAGCTTTTACTTTTTCGATTTCTAAAAAGTCTTTCATATTTGTTTTTCTCTCCTTCCTTTTCCTATTTTATCCATTGTTTCTTTGGTTTATTCATAAAAAAAGAAGTGCTATTTATAAAATAGTACTTCTTATGATGCTTTTTTACTCCTTAATTCGTTTGCGTATTTAAGACTTATTTCATTAATCTCACCAGAAGAAATTCTTGCAATTTCTTCAATTACTTCATTTTCTTTTAATAATTTTATTTGTGTTTTTGTTCTATTTTGATTAACCTCTTTGCTGATAAAGTAATTAAAATCTGCCATTGCTGCAATGTTAGGTAAATGTGATATACACATAACTTGGTGAGTTTTTGCTATTGCTTTCAATTTAGTTGCAACTGAGTTAGCAGCCTTTCCACTAATACCTGTATCAATTTCATCAAATACCATTACTGGCATTTTGTCTGTGTCTGCAAGAACTTTTTTGATTGCAAGCATAGTTCTTGACATTTCTCCACCTGATGCTATTTTAGATAATTCTTTTTCTTCTTCACCTTTATTTGTTATAATAAAAAATTTTACATCATCTTTTCCTGTTTTTAAAAATTCATTTTCTATATATTTAATTCTTACATTTATTTTTGCATTTTTCATTTCTAATTCTTCTAGTTCTTGATTTATTTTGTCACTTAGAATAATAGCATTTTGACTTCTTATTTTATGCATTTGTTCTGCTAAAATTTGCATTTTTTCTTCTATTTCTTTTTGCTCTTTTATTAATTTTGAATTATATTCGTCTAAGTTTTGGATGCGCTCTATTTCTTCTTTTATTTCATCATTGTATTTTAAAATTTCTTCTATTGTGTTTCCATATTTTCTTTTTAATGAAAAAATTAAATCTAATCTTTCTTCTATAAAGTTTCTTTCTCCTTCATCAAAGTCCATATTTTCTTTATAATTGTTTACATCTCTTGCTAATTCTTGTAGTTCATAATAGATGCTTTTTAGGTTACTTGCTATTTTTTCGTACTTTGAATCAATTGTTTCAATATTTTCTAATGCTCTAATTGCCATACTGATACTGTCAACTCCATTTTCAGATATTAGAATATCCGCTTCTTTTAAGTTTTTAGTTATTTTTTCTGAATTTAATATGATTTTTCTTTTTTCTTCTAAGCTTTCTTCTTCTCCAATTTTTAAATTTGATTGTTCTATCTCATTTACTTGATATTGTAATAAATCTAATTTCCTTTGCCTTTCTTTTTCGTCTCCATAGTTGTTTTTTAGTTCTTGTTTGATATTGCAATATTTTTCGAACAATTCAAAATATTCTTGCTTTTTATCTGAAATTTTTTTCCCTATAAAATCATCTAAATAATTTAAGTGCATTTTATTTTCTAATAGGTTTTGATTGTCATTTTGTCCATGTATTTCTATAAATTTGCTCATAAATTCTTTTAATTCATTTACTGTTACCATTCTTCCATTTATTTTACACATATTTTTGCCATTTAAGTTTATTTCTCTAGATATAATAATGTTTCCATCTATAGAGTTTTCGTCTTTTGGTTCATACATGCATAGCTCTACAAAGGAATAATCTTCTCCTTTTCGAATCATTTCTTTGGAAAATCTTCCTCCTGATATGATTTCAAGAGAATCTATTATTAATGTTTTTCCTGCTCCTGTTTCTCCTGTTAATACATTTAGTCCTTGGTTGAAGTCAATTGTTATATCTTCAATTATTCCTATGTTTTTAATGTGTAATGTTGTTATCATATTATTACCTCCAATTTTTATGCTAAAAAAATGTTCGCTTTTATTGTATCTTGAATTTTTAAAATTGTCAATACTTTTTGCGAACATTTTTTCTTTTTATACAAATTCTTCCCACACTAAATTTGCAAAGTCAATACCTTTATTAGTTAAAAAAATATTATCTCCATCAATTTCAATCAAATCTTGTTCTACTAATTTTTGCAATTCTTTGTGATATAAAAAAATAGGATTTTCACCATACTTTTCTTTAAAGTTTTTAATACTTACACCGTCAATTTTTCTTAAACCTAGTAACATATATTCTTTCTTTTTATCCTCGATTGTTTGCTTTTCTTCTATTTTTTTATCTTTAAAATTCCAATTATTGTGATTGTCAAATGTTGAATTTGAATAACGAATGCCATTTAAATAAGAATGTGCAGCTATACCTAAACCAATATATTCTTTTTGCTCCCAACAATTTAAATTATGTTTTGATTCTTTTCCTTTTTTTGCAAAGTTTGATATTTCATAATGTTTATATCCATTTAATTCTAATGTGTTTTTTACATACCAATACATCTGTCTTTCTCGTTCTTCTTCTGGCAAGCATAATTTTTTACTATCAAGCATTTGCTCTAATTTTGTACCTTCTTCTACAATTAAAGAATAAACACTTATATGATTAGGATTAAGTTTTTCTATTTCTGCTAATGCTTGTTTTATATCTTGAATTGTTTGATTAGGCAGACCTATCATTAAATCAATATTGATGCTTTTGAATCCAACATCTTCAATAATTTTATAGCTTTTTAAAAATTCTTCATATGTATGAATTCTTCCTATTTCTTTTAATAATTCATTTTTTGTGCTTTGAAGTCCAATGCTAATTCTATTAATTCCATAAGTTTTATAGTCTTGCACTTTTTTTCTTGTAATTGTTCCTGGATTAACTTCTATAGTTATTTCAATATCTTCAAATTTTGTTTTATTATTTATTAATTTATTTTTTAATTCTTTTAATAATTGAACAATATATTTACTATCAATAAAAGATGGTGTTCCACCACCTATATAAATTGTTGTAACATCATAATCTTTTAAATTATATTGATGTAACTCTTTTATTACTTGTTCTATGTATTTTTGCACACATTCTAATTTATTTTCATAAGATATAAAATCGCAATAATAACATTTTTGCTTACAAAATGGAATGTGTATATATATTCCTAGTTCTTTATATTTCACTATCTGCTATCTCCATTATTTTTTTTAATCTATAATTTACCCCTGATTTTCCAATTGGATTTTTTAATAATTTTCCCAATTCTATAAGTGACATATCTGGATTTTCTAATCTTAATATTGCTATTTCTTTTAAATTATCATCTAGTTTTCTAAAATTTCCTGTTTCCTGTAATTTTTTAATTGCCGTTATTTGCTCTATTGAAGCATTTATTGTTTTAGTCAAATTTGCAGCTTCACAATTTACTAATCTATTAACTCGTCCTCTCATTTCTTTTTGAATTCTAATATCTTCAAATTTCATAACTGCCTTGTTTGCTCCTATTAAAGCTAATAATTTTGATATTTCTTCTCCTTCTTTAATATAAATTGAGTTTTTAAAATTTTTTACTTTGATACCTAACTTTTGCAATATTTTCATAAAATTGTCTACATTATTTTTATTACTTAAATCAATTTCTAAATGATATTTATTCTCTGGATTATTCATAGAACCTG
>CANRFX010000019.1 GCA_947629995.1 uncultured Clostridia bacterium
TAGGTGTAATGTATATGATAAGAGGCTATATTACAGCTAGAGCACAATTATTTACATTTATATTATTTATTTTAACTATCTATTTAATTGAAAAATTTATAGAAACTAAAAAGAAAAGGTATGTTATTGGATTAATTATTATTCCAATAATTATTGCAAATACTCATGTTGCAGTATTTCCATTTTACTTTGTATTATACTTACCTTATATAGCAGAATATATCATTTGTGTCTTAGCAGAAACAATAATTTATAGAAAAGTAAAAATTTCTATATTAAATGTAAGAATAAATCTTGCAAAAAGAAAAAGAAAAGAAGAATTATTAAAAAAAATAGAAAAAGAAAAACAAGAACAAGAAACGAAAATAGATAAAATAAAAATAAAGAGAACCAAAGAATTACAAAATCCATATAAAATAAAAATAATAAAAAATGAAAATGTAAAGTGGTTAATTGTGATAATGCTAATTTGTATGCTTACAGGATTTTTAACACCATTGGGAACTACGCCATATACGTATTTGGCAAAAACCATGGCAGGAAATACAACTAATAATATCAATGAACATTTGCCAATGACAATTTCACAAGAAACTGACCCAAGTTGTGCAATTATTATAATTTTATCAATCTTAATTTTTACTAAAACAAAAATAAGACTTAGCGATTTATTTATGATTGGTGGACTATGTTATTTAATGTTAGACTCAAGAAGACAAGTTACAATGTTTGCTATCATTGGTTCTGTAGCATTAAATAGACTAGTATTCCAATTATATAAAATTTATATAAAAAAAGAAGAAAAAGATCTTATAAATAATATTACAAGTAAAGTAGGAATTATCATAATATCTGTAGTAATGCTAGTTTTTAGCTATTATATGGGAAAAGACAAAATAGATGACACATATGTTGATGAAAGTGTATATCCTGTAAAAGCATCTGAGTATATATTAGGACATATTGATTTAGGAACATCAAGATTTTATAATGAATACAATTATGGAAGTTATTTATTATTTAGAGGAATACCAGTATTCATAGACTCTAGAGCAGATTTATATTCACCAGAATTTAGTGGAAAAGAAGAAGATATATTTATGGACTTTATTGATACTTCAAGTATCGGAAAATTTTATGGAGATATATTTGAAAAATATGGAATGACACATGTAATAACATATAAAAATTCAAAGGTAAGTATGATTATAGACAAAGCAGATAGTGATAAATATACAGAACTATATAGAGATGACTATTTTGTAATTTATGAAATTAATAAGTAAAAGGAGAAGACATTGGAAACTTTTATTGTAAAAGATGGAGAAGTAAACAATAGAATTGATCGCTATTTATCGGAAAAGAGTGATAACCATTCAAGAGTTGCTATTCAAAGATTAATAGAAGAAGAAAAAATTTTAGTAAATGGTAAAAAAACAAAATCATCTTATAAAATTCAAAAAGATGATAAAATTACTATAGAAAAAGAAGAACCTAAAATAAGCAAATTAGAACCCCAAGATATTCCGGTTGAAATTATATATGAAGATAAAGACATTATAGTAGTAAATAAACCCAAAGGAATGGTAGTACACCCTGCAAATGGCAATTTAAGTGGAACACTAGTAAATAGTTTAATGGCTATTTGTAAAGATTCATTATCTGGAATTGGAGGGGAAATTAGACCAGGAATTGTACACAGATTAGATAAAGATACTTCTGGAATTATAATAGTTGCCAAAAATGATAAATCTCATATAAATTTAAGTGAGCAAATTAAAAATCACGAAACAGAAAAAACATATATTGCACTTGTACGAGGAATGGTAAAAGAACAAGAAGCTACAATTAATATGCCAATAGGAAGAAGTACAAAAGATAGAAAAAAAATGGCTGTAACTAAAAATGGAAAAGAAGCAATTACACACTTTAAAGTAATAGAAAGATTTCCAAATCACAATTGTACTTTACTTGAAATAAAAATTGAAACAGGAAGAACACATCAAATTAGAGTACATTTATCACAAATTGGATATCCTATTATAGGAGATGAAGTTTACTCAAATGGTAAAAATGAGTGGAATATTAAAGGACAATGTCTACATGCGAAAAGTTTGAAATTTAAGCATCCAAATAGTGGTAAAGAGATGTTTTTAGAGGCAGAATTACCAAGTTATTTTAAAGAATTATTAGAAAAGTTAGAAGAATAAAAAAGGAGAAAGTTTTGGAAGAAATAAGACTACAAAAATATTTAGCAGAAGCGGGAATTGCTTCAAGAAGAAAATCAGAAGAGTTGATTTTAGAAGGAAAAATAAAAGTAAACAATAAAACAGTAAAAGAACTTGGAACAAAAATAAATCCAAGTAAAGACAAGGTTGAATATCAAGGAAAAGTAATTAAAAAAGAGCAAGAATTGGTATATATTCTATTAAATAAGCCAATTGGATATGTAACAACTGCAAATGACCAATTTGGTAGAGACCAAGTATTAGATTTAGTAAAAGTAAAACAAAGAATTGTGCCAGTAGGAAGATTAGACATGTATACATCAGGAGCTTTAATATTAACAAATGATGGGGATTTTGTATATAAAGTTACTCATCCAAAACACGAAATTGAAAAGACTTATACTGTAACAATAAAAGGAATTATACAAAAAGAAGCAGTAGAGAAGTTACAGCAAGGAGTAGAAATAGAAAATTACAAAACAAGACCTGCAAAAGTAAAAATTCTAAAAACAGATGAAGAAAAAAAACAAACCAGATTAGAAATTACAATACACGAAGGAAAAAACAGACAAATTCGTAAAATGTGTGAAACAGTAGGGTACAAAGTTTTAGCACTTCATAGAAGTAAAATAGCAGGAATTGGTGTAAAAGACTTACCACTCGGAAAATGGAGATACCTAAAAAAAGATGAAGTCAAAAAATTGTCAATGGGGACGGAGCATTTTGACAATTTTTAATAAAAAATATATAATAATACAAAAACACAAGATAAAAGGGGAAAAAACGAATGAATACATTGAAATTTAAACCAGAAGGATGGAATAATGAAATAACTAAAGTAGACGAAAAAAATATTAACAATTATATAGAAAAAAATGAAATATTACAAGGCTTAGTAAAAAGCTGTGATGAAAACTATAATTTATATATTTCATTTGAAAATGGAATAACTGGAATTATGCCAAGACAAGAAGTTGAAGCAATTAATTTAGAAGAAAATGGATTACCAAAAACAAATTTGTGTACAGGAAAAGTTCATAAATTTGTACAATTTAAAATAAAAGAAACAAAAGAAAATCAAATTATTTTATCCAGAAAAGAAGTACAAAAAGAAGCTTTAAATTGGGTAAAAAAAGACTTACAAGAAGGAACAAAAGTAACAGGTATTGTAAAAAATATTAAACCATATGGAGCATTTATAGAAATTGGTGGAGGAGTAGTAGGCTTAGCACATATTGAAGATTTATCTATTGCTAGAATCAAATCACCAGAAGAAAGACTAAAAATTGGACAAAACGTTGAAGTTGTAGTGAAATCTATTAATAGAGAAACAGGACAATTAAATTTATCTTATAAAGAAATTTTAGGTTCATGGGAAGAAAATGCAAAAAATTTTTCATCTGGGATGGAAGTAAAAGGAATTGTAAGGGAAATAGAAAAAAACAAAAATGGGATTTTTATTGAATTAGCACCTAATTTAGTAGGAATGACAGAATATCAAGAAGGCCTAAATTATGGACAAACAATAGATGTTTATATAAAAAAAATAGATACTCAAAAAAGAAAAATCAAATTATCAGTAATTAAAAATTAGGAGGGTTTTAAAAATGATTGAAGATAATCAAATTAAAGCGCAAGTATCACCTTTTGCAATTAGAGAAGGTGAAATAAAAACATTTGATGGAAAAGATGGATATGTTTCAATGAATCAAATTGTACATAAAATTGATATAGGGCATATTAATGAGATCCATTTTGCAATTTTAGAATTAGTAAATGAATTTGAATTTATGACTTCAAGGCAATTATATCAAATGTTAGAGATTAAAGGAATTGATCCAAAATCTCAAGACAAATTAAATAATAAATTAGATCAACTTGTAAAATCCAAAATTTTAACAAGATATTACTTTACATCTAATGAAGGAAAAGGAATTTATAGAATTTATTGTTTAGAAAAAATGGGAAAATACTTATTAAATTCAAAAGAAATTGATTGCAAATGGCAACCATCAGATAACACAAAACCAGTTCCAATGATAAAAAAAAGATTAGCTGGAAATCAAGTTTTAATTGCTTACTTAAGAAAAGTAAAAGCATTTGATAGTTATATAGTAAAACCTGCAATAAATGCAAAAGTTACAGGAAAAATATTTAAAGCAACAGGTGGAAGCGTAAAATTAGTTAAAAATCAAAAAGCAATTCAATTTGTATTTGAAGTAATTAGAAGAGAATCAGATTGGCAAAAGAAAATAGTTGATAAAATGAGGTTATACAAAGAATTTTATGAAAATTTTATACCAGGTGATTCTGGATTTAGCAGTATGCCACAATTAATTTTAACTTGCGAAGACGAAAAGCATATGGTAGAGACATTTAAAGAAATTGTAAAAAATGAAGTAGAAATACCACAAATAAAATTATATTTCACAACAGATTTAAGGCAAAATGAAGAGACATTATCAAATACATTGGTAGAGTTTGTTTTAGTAGATGGAAAATATAAAATGGAAAATGTAGAATTAAAATTATTAGATATGTAAAAGAAGGTTTTAGGATATTTCTAAAACCTTCTTTGCTTTTTTTATATCTTCTTCATTTGCAGGTCTAATATTTTCTAATTTATATTCACAATTTAAATTTTTCCATTTATATTTTCCCATATCATGATAAGGAAGTAATTCTACTTTTTGAACAGATTTTAAAGTAGAAATAAATTCTTTTAATTTCAATAAATCTTCTACATTATCTGTAATTCCAGGAATAATAACTTGTCTAATCCAAATAGGAATATTTTTTTGGCTTAAATATTTTGCAAATTCTAATTCTAACTTATTAGATTTTCCAACTAAATCTCTACACTTTTTATCATCAATATGTTTAATGTCTAATAAAACAAGATTAGTTAAGTCTAATAACTTTTTTATATCATCTGTCAAATAAACCATTCCGAGAAGTATCAATGCAAGTGTGGATGTTTTGCTCTTTTAATTTTGTGAATAATTCTATTAAAAAATTAACTTGTAACAAAGGCTCTCCACCTGTAACTGTAACACCACCGATTTGGATAGATATAATTTTTATAACGAAGAATTTTTTGATAAATATCATCTAATGATTTATATTCTCCACCATTTATATCCCAAGTATCACGATTATGGCAGTATTTACACTTTAAGTGACATCCTTGCATAAAAAGTACAAAACGAATACCGAGGTCCATCAACAGTACCAAAAGATTCAATAGAATGAATTTTAGCATAATATCTTAAATCTTTTTCTTGCATTGGTAAAATCCTTTCAAAATCTTAAAATTAAATTCTTTCATGAATAGTTCTGTTAATTACATCTAATTGTTGTTCTCTTGTTAATTTAGTAAAGTTTACAGCATAGCCAGAAACACGAATTGTAAGTTGTGGATATTTTTCTGGATGTTCCATTGCATCTTCTAATAATTTTCTATCAAATACATTAACATTTATATGATGCCCAGTTTGAGCAAAATATCCATCTAACATATTAACTAAGTTTGTAATTCTTTCTTCTTCTGTTTTTCCTAAAGTTTTAGGAGTAATAGAGAAAGTATAAGAAATACCATCTTCAGCTGAATCAAAAGGTAGTTTTGCAATTGTATTCATAACAGCTAAAGCACCATTTGAATCTCTACCATGAAGAGGATTTGCACCAGGTCCAAAAGGAGCTCCTGCTTTTCTACCATCTGGAGTACTACCAGTTGCTTTACCATAAACAACATTAGAAGTAATTGTTAATATAGATAAAGTATGTTTTGAGTTCCTATAAGTTTGGTGTGTTCTTAATTTGTTCATAAAAGTTTTTACAATATCTATTGCTATTTGGTCTACCCTGTCATCATCATTTCCGTACTTTGGAAAATCGCCTTCTATTTCATAATTTACAGCTAAACCGGCTTCATTTCTAATTACTTTTACTTTAGCATATTTTATAGCAGATAAAGAATCTGCAACAACTGATAATCCGGCAATTCCACATGCCATAGTTCTAATTACTTCTCTATCATGAAGTGCCATTTCTAATGCTTCATAAGAATATTTATCATGCATATAATGAATAATATTTAAAGCTTTTATATAAATTTTTGCTACATAATCCATCATTTGATTAAATTTTTCCATAACTTCATCATAGTTTAAATATTCAGAAGTAATAGGCTCGTATTTTGGAGTAACCTGTTTTCCAGAAATTTCATCTTTACCGCCATTAATAGCATATAATAAAGTTTTAGCTAGGTTTGCTCTTGCACCAAAGAATTGCATTTGTTTTCCAATTTTCATAGGTGATACACAACAAGCAATACCATAATCATCTCCTAAAGTAATTCTCATTAAATCATCATTTTCGTATTGAATAGAAGATGTATTAATAGATAATTTTGTTGTAAATCTTTTAAAACCTTCTGGAAGTCGTGTAGACCATAAAACAGTTAAGTTTGGCTCTGGAGCAGGTCCTAAGTTTTGAAGTGTGTGTAAAATTCTAAAAGAATTTTTTGTAACTAAAGTTCTACCATCAATTCCCATTCCACCAATGCTCTCTGTTACCCATACAGGATCTCCACTAAATAATTCGTTGTATTCAGGAGTTCTTAAGAAACGAACTAACCTTAATTTCATAACAAAATGATCCATAATTTCTTGTGCTTGTTCTTCTGTTATATTTCCGTTTTTTAAATCTCTTTCAAAATAGATATCTAAGAAAGTAGAAGTTCTACCAAGACTCATAGCAGCACCATTTTGTTCTTTGATAGCTCCTAAATAACCAAAATATAACCACTGAACAGCTTCTTTACTATTTTTCGCAGGTTTTGAAATATCAAAACCATATTTTGAAGCCATTATTTTTAATTCTTCTAAAGCTTTAATTTGTTCACTCATTTCTTCACGTTCACGAACTATATTTTCTGTTAGTTCATCAACATCTAAAACATTTAATTCTTTCTTCTTTTCTTCAATTAGATAATCAATACCATATAGTGCAACTCTTCTGTAATCTCCAATTATTCTTCCACGACCATAACCATCTGGAAGACCAGTAAGCAAGTGAGAAGAACGAGCAGCACGAATGTCTGGTGTATAACTACTAAATACACCATCATTGTGAGTTTTTCTATATTTATGGAAAATTTCATCTACTTGTTTGTCGACTTCTCTTCCATAGCTTTCACAAGATTTTTCTACAATTCTAATTCCACCAAAAGGCATAATAGCTCTTTTTAGAGGTGCATCTGTTTGAAGTCCAACAATATCTTCTAAGTCTTTATCGATATATCCAGCATCATGGCTTGATATTGTAGAAATAGTTTTTGTATCAATATCTAAAACACCACCATTACTTTCCTTTTCTTTTTGATATAAATCAAGAACTTTATTCCATAGTTTTTTTGTTTTTTCTGTTGCGTTGCTTAAAAAGCTATCATCACCTTCATATGGAGTATAATTCTTCTGAATAAAATCTCTTACATTGATTTCTTCTTGCCAATCTCCACTTTCAAATCCATTCCATTGTTCAAATTTCATAACTTTTCCTCCTTGTAATATTTATTTTTATTATAAACAAATTTTGCAAATATTATTATTTTTTATCATCTTTTTTGTCTTTATCTTTGTCTTTCTTTTCTTTTGGAATTACAATATTTGTAGGTTTATTTTCGGCAGATTTTGGCTTACCAGCATTTAAATGGTCATAAACTGGTGAAATATCTAAATCTTTACCATCTCCAGAAACAACTTCTAAATTCTTTTTTTCTTCCATAAAGAACCTCCATTTTCTAACTTTAAATTATTACTTTTTTATATTATCATATTGAAATAAAAACTGCAAGAAAATTTTAAAAATATTGACAAATTCGTATTTTCATGAAATAATAATACATATTGTAAATCAAAATGTCATACAATTGTTTTACAATAAAAGGAGGAAACATTACAAAAAATGGAAGTCAATAAAGCAAAATCAATTATAGAAGCAATCCTTTTTTCTGCAGGAAGACCTGTCAACAAAAAAGAATTAATTTTAAGCTTAGAAATTGAAGAAAAAGACATAGAAAACATTATATCAAATATGCAAGAAGAATATAAACAAGAAAATAGAGGAATCGAAATTATAAAATTAGAAGATTCCTATCAATTAGGAACAAAAAAAGAATTATATGATTTTGTTTATCCAGTATTAGACAAAAGAAATCAGCCAAACTTATCAAATGCAACTTTAGAAACTCTATCTATTATTGCATATAACCCTAAAATTACAAGAGCAGAAATAGAGTCAATTCGTGGAGTTTCAGCAGATGCTTGTGTATATAAATTATTAGAATATGGGTTAATAGAAGAAGCTGGGAAAACAGATTTACCAGGAAAGCCGATGTCATACAAAACAACAGAAGATTTCTTAAGAAAGTTTGGATATAGTTCTTTAAGTGATCTTCCAGAATTACCAAAATACAAAATGGATGAAAATAAACAAATTGTAATAGATGAATTAGTAGAAAAGAGGGATTAAATATGAGATTATCAGTAACAGGACTTGGAAACACAAAACTAAATAATATTGATGAAATGTATCCAGGTCAAAGTATATTAATACAAACAGGACAATTAGTACAATATGGAGCGGGTTTATTTGGATATGGCACAGTTCCATTATTAGTGAGAAGAAAAATAGAACAAATAATTGTAGAAACATTAAACAAATATGGATGCATAGAAGTATTACTTCCAACATTACAGCCAGACACAATATGGAAAAATTCAGGTAGATATGATCATTATGTACAAGATGGAACAATGTTAATTACGAAATCAAATAAAGGTACATTTTGTCTAGCACCAACTGGTGAAGAGGCAATGCTTGAATTTGCAAGAGAAAAATTAAAATCTTATAAAAACTTACCAGTAACATACTATCAAATTGGAGAAAAATTTAGAAATGAAATAAGAACAAGAGGATACTTATTAAGAGGAAAAGCATTTCCAATGCTAGATGCTTATAGTTTTGATGTAGATGAGCAAGCAATGGCAAAATCTTATGAAAATGTAAAAAAAGCATTTATAGAAATTTTTCAGAAGATTGGTATAAATGTAATTCCAATTGTTGCAGACAATGGAGCAATGGGAGGAAAAAAATCAGAAGAATTTATGCTAATATCTAATCAAGGTGAAGACACAATACTATATAATGAGGAAACAGGCGTAGGATTAAACTCAGAGATATTAGAAAAAGAGAATTATCAAGAATATCTAAAAGAAGAATATGGAATAGAAGATATTTCTAATTTTAAAGAAATAAGAACAATGGAATTAGGACATATTTTCCAATTAGGAACGAGATATTCTGAAATGATGAACGGAAAATACACAAACCAAGATGGAAAAGAAGCATTATATTATATGGGATGTTATGGAATTGGTGTTAGTAGAACAGTGGCAGCTCTATACGAGCAATGCCTAATAAAAGATGAAAAATGGGGACCATGCGGATTTTCTTTACCAGAAAATATAGCACCATACAAAATCCAAATTATTCCTAAAATGGATGACGAAGAAAAATTAAAAATTGCAAATGAACTATATGAAAAATTACAAAAAGAAGGAATTAATACTATTTTAGATGATAGACAAATCATAAATATAGGAACAAAAATAAAAGATGCAAAAATATTAGGAACACCATATGTAATTGTTTTAGGAGATAAACAAGAAGGAAAAGAATTAGAAATTGAAAATATAAAAACAGGGGAAAAACAATCAATTACAATAGAGAAAATAATAGAAAAATTGTCGTTGGGGACGGAGCATTTTGACAACATTGTCATTGGGGACGGAGCATTTTGACAATCTTTTGCCAATGGGGATGGAGCAATTTGACAATTTTTTGTGGATAGTATGCAAATAAAAAGTTTAATATATTTTTTATTAATAACTCCCAGCTGCATAACAGACTATAAAAAAAGCCTTATATCATTATATTCATAAGGCTTTTTTATATTCTGTAACTTGCTGGTCCCCCCGAATTGTTATTAATAAAAAATATATTAAACCTTTTTAATTCTAGTCATAATACAAAAATTGTCAAAATGCTCCGTCCCCAATGACAATGTTGTCAAAATGCTCCGTCCCCAACGACAATTTTTATGTTTAAGAAGTAAAAAAATGACAAATAAAGAAGGATTTATGTAAAATGCGTCGAATAATATAATTACGTATATTTATTTAAAATGTATTGGAAGAAAGTGGTGAAAGAATGCAACGATATAGTGATGAGATTATAGATGAAGTAAGACAGACCAATGATATTGTAGATATCATATCACAGTACGTGCATTTAAAAAGAAGTGGAAGAAATTTTTTTGGACTATGTCCATTTCACAATGAAAAATCACCTTCCTTTTCAGTATCACCAGATAGGCAAATATTTCATTGTTTTGGTTGTGGAGTAGGTGGAAATGTATTTACATTTTTAACAAAAATAGAAGGAATTAATTTTATTGAAGCAGTTCAAACTTTAGCAGAGAGGTCAAATATACAGTTGCCTACTTTAGACAATAGTGGAGACACAGCAAAAGAATTATTAAAATCGAAAGTCTACAAAATAAATGAATATGCAGCAAACTACTATCATGAAAATCTTTACAAACCACAGTCAAAGATAGCTCAAGAATATATAAAAAAAAGAAAATTAACAAATGAAACATTAAAAGCTTTTAAAATTGGATTTTCTGGCAAATTTGATGAGCTTTACCAAGAATTAAAAAAGCAAGGTTTTGAAGAAAAAGAAATTCTAGAGTCAGGATTAGTAAATCGAAATGAAAAAGGGCAATATATAGATAGATACAGAAACAGATTAATGTTCCCAATTTGTGACTCAAGAGGAAAAGTTATTGCTTTTGGTGGAAGAGTTTTAGATGATTCTAAACCCAAATATATAAATTCACCTGAAAATGTAGTTTATAGTAAAGGAAGACATTTATTCCGGCTTAAATGTAGCAAAAAAAGGCGACATAAAAGAAATTATTATTGTAGAAGGATACATGGATGTAATTTCACTTTATCAAAGAGGAATAACAAATGTAGTTGCACCACTTCGGTACAGCATTAACACAAAAGCAAGGATGGTTACTTAGAAAAAATTCAGAAAAAATTATTTTAAGCTTTGATTCTGATGAAGCAGGATTAAATGCAAAAATTAGAGCATTAGATATTTTACAAGAAATGGGATGTGACATTAGAATATTACAAATGGAAGGTGCAAAAGATCCAGATGAATATATTATAAAATATGGTAACAGTAGATTTAAAGCCCTAGTAGATAAAGCACTTTCTGTTATTGAGTTTAAAGTAAAACTTTTGAAACAAAATTTAAATTTAGAAAGTGTAAATGACAAAATAAAATTTTTAAATGAAATTGCAAAATTAATAGCAAAAGTAGATAATACTATGGAAAGAGAAGTTTATATTGAAAAAATTTCAAAACAATATGATATATCTAAAGAAGCAATTTATGCAGAAATCAATAAACTTTTATACAAAGAGGCAAAAGGAGATAAAGTTTTAGAAAAACCAAAACCAATTGTGCATCATATTAAACAAGATACAAAAGAAATTCCACAAGCGATAAAAAGGAGAGAAAATACAGTTATATCTATATTATTATTAGGAGATGTTACAATTTTTCAAACAATAAAGCAAAACATAAAAATAGAAGATTTTAAAGATTTTACCAATCAAAAAATTCTACAAAAATTGTATGAAGAATTCGAAAAAGGAAATATTAATATTAACAGTATAATTGATGAATTAGAAGAGGAAGAACAAAATCATATCACAGAAATTATGGCAGACGATTATGAAATAGAAGATGTGGAAAAAGCAATTGATGATATTTTGCAAAGCTATGAAAAGGACAAATTAATAAGTCGCAAATTTGAGATATTAGAATTGTTAGAGAATAATTTAGAAGCAGGCCAAAAGAAACAGTTAGAGGAAGAATTAAGTGATATAATTATTCGATTAGCAAAGATTAAGTAGGAGTGAAAAATAAAATGGTAAGTAAAAAAGAAAAAGTAGAAAATAAGAAAGAACCAAAAAATAAGAAAAAAGAAACTACAAAAAAGGTAGAAGATAAAAAAGTAAAAGATACAAAAAAACCAGAACCTAAAGCAATTCAAGTAAAAAAATCAGAAACTAAAAAAATTCAAGTGAAAAAAACAGAACCTAAAAAAAATCAAGTAAAAAAATCAGAACCTAAAAATCCAGAAGCAAAAACAACCAAACCAAATAAAGTAGAAATCAAAAAAAATACAGCACAAAAATCGGAAGAAAAAAAAGATAAAACAGAGACAATAGAATTAAAAAAGATTGAAGCCAAAAAAGAAGAACAAATAAAAAAACCAGAAGAAAAACAAGAAGAAACAGTAGAATTTGAAAATGTAGAAAGTAAAAATGAAGATAATAGCAGTAAAATAAAAGAAGAAAAAATGAATAATATTTTAAAAAAAGCAAAAGAACAAGGAAAAATTACTTATGGTGATTTAGCAAACGAATTAAATGATGTAAATCCAGATGAAATAGATCAGGTTTTTGATGCTTTTGAAGAATTAGGAGTAGACTTATTATCAGATGATTTAGATGAAGAACCAGACATAGAAGATTTAAAAGAAGTAGAATTTTTAAAATTAGATGAAATAACAGATGAAACTAATTATGAAGGAATTAATGTTGATGACCCAGTAAGAATGTATTTAAGAGAGATAGGAAGAATTCCACTTTTAACATTTGATCAAGAATTAGATTTAGCCAAAAAAATCTTAGAGGGAGATGAAGAAGCAAAACAAAAATTAGCAGAATCAAATTTAAGATTAGTAGTAAGTATTGCAAAAAAATATGTGGGTAGAGGAATGTTATTTTTAGATTTAATCCAAGAAGGAAATATGGGATTAATAAAAGCAGTAGAAAAGTTTGACTATACAAAAGGATTTAAATTTAGTACTTATGCAACTTGGTGGATTAGACAAGCAATTACAAGAGCAATTGCAGACCAAGCAAGAACAATAAGAATACCAGTTCATATGGTAGAAACTATAAATAAATTAATTAGAACTTCAAGACATTTATTACAACAACTAGGGAGAGAACCAAGTCCAGAAGAAATAGCAGAAGAAATGGAAATACCAATTGAAAAAGTAATGGAAATTCAAAAAATAGCACAAGACCCAGTATCTTTAGAAACACCAATAGGAGAAGAAGATGATAGTCATTTAGGCGATTTTATACAAGATGATGATAGTCCAGCACCTCATGATTCAGCAGCATATACTTTACTAAAAGAGCAATTAGAAGAAGTTATGAATACACTTACACCAAGGGAAGCAAAAGTTTTAAAATTAAGATTTGGTTTAGAAGATGGAAAAGCAAGGACATTAGAGGAAGTTGGACGTGAATTTGAAGTAACTCGTGAAAGAATTAGGCAAATCGAAGCAAAAGCTTTAAGAAAATTAAGACACCCTAGTAGAAGTAAAAAATTAAGAGATTATATGGGATAAATAAAAAATTTGGGCATATTATGTTGTTACATTATATGCCCAAGTTTTTCACAAAATAGACACAAATTTTAATTATAATAAAATCAAACAAAAACGAAAAGAGGAACAAAATATGCAAAGTGAATGTATTTTGGTTGTAGATGATGAACAAAGAATGAGAAAATTACTTAAAGACTTTTTAAAAGTAAAAGGCTACAGTATTTTAGAAGCAGAAGATGGTGAAAAAGCATTACAGGTATTCCAAGAAAACAAGAACAAAATAGCACTAATTTTATTAGACGTGATGATGCCAAAGTTAGATGGATGGTCAGTACTTCGCCAAATAAGGCAAGAATCTAAAGTTCCAATTATCATGTTAACAGCAAGAGGAGAAGAGCAAGATGAATTATTTGGTTTTGAACTAGGAGTAGATGAATATATTTCAAAGCCATTTAGCCCTAAAATTTTAGTAGCAAGAGTAGAAGCCATTTTAAAAAGAACTAGAAAAGATATAACTGAAATAAAAGACTATGCAGGAATTGAAATAGATAAAGAAGGAAGAACTGTTAAAATCGATGGAAAAAATATTGAACTTAGTTTAAGAGAATATGAGTTATTAATTTATTTAATTGAAAATGAAAATATTGCTTTATCAAGAGACAAAATATTAAACAATGTCTGGAATTATGATTATTATGGAGATTCTAGAACAATTGATAGCCATATCAAAAAAATAAGACATAAATTAGGCAAAAAAGGAAAATACATAAAAACAATAAGAGGCGTAGGATATAAATTTGAAAAGCAATAAAAGTAAGAGGAAATAAAAAATGGAAAAATTTAAAAATGCACTAAAATCAGTAAGAGTCAAGTTATTTATGACCTTATCTTTAGTAATTTTATTAATTATTGCATTTCTAATATTAGTTAATAATCTTGTTTTTGGACAATATGTTTTATATAATAAAACAATTGCTTTAAAATCAGCTTATGAACGAATAAATAATTATTATAAAGACTCACAAACTACAGATTTAGAAACACAATTAGAAAAAATAGCAATAAATAATAATTTTGATATTTTAATAAAAGATAATAAAAATATTAATGTTTATACATCTAATAAAGACTTTTTTTCTACACTAGGTCAAATGAACGAAATGACAAAAAGAATAAACATTGATTCTAGTCAAATATTAGAAGATGAAGAAAATTATACAATAAGAAGAATACAAGATAGTAAAAATGGAATTACTTATATTTTATTATCAGCATCTTTAGACAATGGATATCTATTATATATAAGAATACCAATTACAGTAATTGAGCAAAGTGTAGAAATATCAAATCATTTTTTATATTTAATGGCAGGACTTACAATTTTAATTTCAGCAGTAATTGTATCATATGTATCAAGAAAATTTGGAGATCCTATTACAGAATTGAATGATATTGCAAAAAAAATGTCTAATTTAGACTTTAGCAAAAAATATAGAACAACAAATGTAGAAGATGAAATTAATAATTTAGGAAAAAGTATAAATGTGATGTCAGACAAATTGGAAAAAACAATCAAACAATTAAGAGAAACAAACATTGAGCTAGAAAAAGACATTGAGGAAAAATCACAAATAGATGAAATGAGAAAAAGCTTTATATCAGATGTATCACATGAACTAAAAACCCCAATTGCTTTAATACAAGGGTATAGTGAAGGATTACTCGAAAATGTAAATTCTGATGAAGAAAGCAGAAAGTTTTATGCAGAAGTAATTTTAGATGAAACAAACAAAATGGATAGATTAGTAAAAGAACTTTTAGAACTAATGAAACTAGAATATGGAAAACGAGAATTTCAAGATAAAGAATTTAACATAGTAGAACTAGAAAAAGAAGTAGTGCGTAAATCTCAAGTTATAGTGGAAGAAAAGCAAGCTAAAATTAAAATGGATACACTTGATGAAATCCAAGTAGTAGCAGATGATTTTTATATTGAACAAGTAATAAGTAACTATTTAACAAATGCTATAAAACATGTAAAAGAAGTAGATGGAGAAAAATATATACAAATTAAAAATGAAATAAGTAAAGATGGAAAAAGAGTCAGAATAAAAGTTTTTAACACAGGAGATAAAATAAAAGAAGAAGACATATCAAGAATTTGGAATAGATTCTATAAAAGTGATGAATCTAGAAATCGTGAGGATGGTGGAACTGGAATAGGTCTATCTTTTGTAAAAGCAATTATGAATAACTATGGAAATAGTTATGGTGTTATCAATAAAGAGAATGGTGTTGAATTTTATATAGAATTAAATATGAATAGGAGTTGAGAATTATAAGTTATTTTAGATATACTACATATTTTATTAATGGTTTGAGTTTAATTATTTCTATTGTTGTTTTCTTGATGGTTGATTTTGTAGCTTTTGATAATCATTTTAAAAATTCTACCTTTAAAGTTAACTTTGAAGTTGTTTATAAATAATTATTTCGCTTTGAATAAGTTCAAAGCGATTTTTTTTACAATTAAAGTTCAAAGATTAAAAATTTCGAGGATTAGATAAAATATTACAATTATATTACATTTTTGCAAAATATTGACAAGGAAAAAAAAGAATGGTAGAATAAGTGCAATAATAACAACAAAATGACATAATACAAATGAAGAAAAAATAAATAAAAAATGAGGAGGAACTAGAGAAGATGAGAAATAAAAACACAGGAATCACATTAATAGCATTAGTAATAACTATCATAGTCTTGCTAATACTTGCAGCAGTAAGTATTGCAACATTAACAGGAGAAAATGGAATATTAACAAAGGCTCAAGATGCAAGTGAAAGGACAAGAGAAGCAACAGCAAGAGAACAAATAGAAGTAGAAGCTGTTGCAAGTTTTGATGG
>CANRFX010000020.1 GCA_947629995.1 uncultured Clostridia bacterium
GGAAGACATATGTCTAGAATGGTACAAACTAAAGTAGTATCTAAAATGTCACCATGGTTTAGTAAAGTAGAATTAGGAGAAGAATTTACTATTCCAATTTCTCATGGAGAAGGAAGATTTATAGTAAACGAAGAATTAGAAAAACAACTTATTGAAAATGGTCAAATTGCTACACAATATGTTGATTTTGAAGGAAATGCAACTTATGATATTAGATATAATCCAAATGGTTCTATTGATAGTATAGAGGGAATTACAAGCCCAGATGGTAGAATTCTTGGAAAAATGGGACATTCAGAAAGAAGTTATCGTGA
Source organism: uncultured Clostridia bacterium (assembly GCA_947629995.1). Taxonomy (GTDB): domain Bacteria; phylum Bacillota; class Clostridia; order TANB77; family CAG-508; genus CAG-269. The sequence goes on from CANRFX010000020.1 coordinate 315, forward strand.
AATTGTAAAAAATATTCCAGGAAGAAAAGATCAAAAAATCTTCGAAGCAGGAATTCAATACTTTAAATAAAATTATTAATCAATTATAAAAAATAATATTTTAAGCAAATTAAAGAAAGGATATTTAAAACCATGGAAAACGATATATATATAACGCCACTTTCTGGAAGATATGCAAGCAAAGAAATGAATTACATATGGTCAAATGACAGCAAATACTCTACATGGAGAAAATTATGGGTAGCACTTGCAGAAACAGAAAAGGAACTAGGAATTGATATTACAGAAGAACAAATAAAAGAAATGAAAGAAAATATAAACAACATTGATTATGACATAGTAAGCAAAAGAGAAAAAGAGTGTAGACATGATGTTATGGCACATGTATATGAATTTGGAACAAAATGTCCAAAAGCAAAACCGATAATTCATTTAGGAGCAACATCTTGTTATGTAACAGATAATACAGACGTTATATTAATGAGTGAAGCCTTAAAACTAATAAAGCAAAAATTAATTTTAGTTATATCAAACCTTAAAAAATTTGCGATGGATTACAAAGATGTTGCTTGTTTAGGATATACTCATTTTCAGCCAGCTCAATTAACAACAGTAGGAAAAAGAGCAACTTTATGGATTCAAGATTTACTAGAAGATTTAGAAGAATTAGAATTTGTAGAAAGTCATATGAAATTATTAGGTTGCAAGGGAACAACAGGAACACAAGAAAGTTTTATGAAATTATTTAAAGATGAAAGTAAAGTAAAACAAATTGATGAAAAAATTGCAGAAAAAATGGGATTTAAACAAGTATATAATGTATCAGGACAAACTTATACTAGAAAGTTAGATACAAGAGTATTACATATATTATCTCAAATTGCACAAAGCTGTTCAAAATTTGCAAATGATATGAGATTATTACAACATGAAAAAGAATTAGAAGAACCATTTGAAAAAGGTCAAATTGGGTCATCAGCAATGGCATATAAAAGAAATCCAATGAGAAGTGAAAGAATAAATTCACTATCAAGACATGTAATAGCACTAAGTATGGATCCAAGCATAACTGCTGCAACACAGTGGCTAGAAAGAACTCTAGATGATTCTGCAAATAAAAGAATTTGTGTGCCAGAAAGCTTTTTAGCAGTTGATGCTATTCTTATTTTATATGCTAACATTTCTCAAAATATTGTTGTATATGAAAATGTAATTAAAAAAAATATGATGCAAGAACTTAGCTTTATGGCAACAGAAGAAATATTAATGAATGCCGTATTAAAAGGTGGAGATAGACAAGAACTACATGAAAAGATAAGAGTTTATTCTATGGAAGCTGGAAAACAAGTGAAAGAATTTGGAAAACCAAATGATTTAGTAGACAGAATTGCTAAAGACGAAACATTTGGACTTACCAAAGAAGAAATTATAAAAGCCTTAAATCCAAACAATTTATGTGGTAGAGCACCGGCTCAAGTAGTAGATTTTATAGAAAAAAGGGTAAATCCTATATTAGATAAATATGGTAATTTAATAAAAGATTTAGATGTAGAAGTAAATGTATAAAAGAAAGGAAACAAAACTATGAAATGTTTATTATTAGGACATGGTGGAAGAGAAGCGGTTTTAGCAGAACAAATTAGTAAAGACTATAGCCTATATGCAATATTACCATATAAAAATCCATCAATTATAGAAGCAGTAAAAAAATCAAATGGAAAATATATTATAGGTGATGCATTTGACAAAGAATTAGTTAAAAAATTTATACAAGAAGAAAAAATAGAAGCATGTGTTGTAAGTCAGGATAATTTACTACAAGAAGGACTAATAGATTTAGCAAAAGATTTAGGATTAAAAACTTTTGGACCAACTTCAAAAGGAGCAAAGCTAGAATGGAGTAAAACTTATGCACTAGAAGTTGTAGAGAAATTAGCACCTGAAATGATTATTAAAAATGAATGTATAACAAATTTAGAAAAATTAGAAAAAGTAATGGAAAATTATCAAGATGACAGTTTTGTTGTAAAACCAGAAGGCTTAACTGGAGGAAAAGGAGTAAAAGTAGGAGGAATCCACTTTAAAGGAAAACAAGAGGGATATGAATATGCTAAAAGTTGTTTAGAATCAGACGGAAGAGTAATTGTACAAGATAAAATAGAAGGTAGAGAATTTACTGTAATGGCATTAACAGATGGAAAAAACATTGTAGTAACACCAACTACATTTGACTATCCATATAGATTTGACAAAGACAAAGGACCAGGAACAGGTGGAATGGGATGCCTTAGTTTTGAAAATGGATTATTGCCATTTTTAAATCAAGAAGATATTGATAAATGTAGTAAATTAATAAAAGATGCTATTCAATATGTAAATAAAGATAATTTAGAATTTACAGGTGTAATATATGGTGGATTTTTTAAATGCAAACAAGGAATAAAATTTATTGAATTTAATGCTAGGTTTGGTGATCCAGAAGCAATTAATGTTTTAAATTCATTAGAAACACCATTTACTCAAATAATGGAACATATATGGGAGCAAAATTTAAATACACAAAATTGCAAATTTAAAAACCATTATACCTTCACAGTATATGTAGTAAGCCCAGAATATGCAATAAAAAAAGCAGAACCTTGCGAATTTTCTTTAAACGTAGAAGATATTACCAAAAATGGAAGCAAAATTTATTTTGCAAGTACAAAATTATTAGAAAATGGAAACTTTATGTCAGTTGGAGTTTCAAGATTATTTGCTATATTTGGGACAGGTACAACATTAGAGATGGCAAAACAAAAAGTATATACTGCCATGAAAAATAATATAGATACGAAGTTAGATTATAGAAAAGATATTGGGGAAATTTACGAGCATTAAAATAACTTTAAAGGGATTTTAATAAATATTACCAAAACCCCTAGTTTAATTTTTTGTGTTATTTTGTGTAAAATCTTTTAGAACCTTAATTAATTGTATTTTTTCAGCTGCTTGCACTTTATCTGATAAAGTTTTTGCAGTATCTGAGGGAAGGACTTCTACTTTAGTTTGGCTAATAATAGTTCCTTTATCATATTCATTATTTACAAAATGTACAGTTGCACCACTATAAGTTTCTTTTGCATTAATAACAGCTTCATGTACATGCATACCATGCATTCCTTTGCCACCGAAATTTTGGAAGTAAAGAAGGATGAGTATTGATAATAGTATAATTTTCAATTAATTTTTGACCAATCATTTTTAAATATCCGGGCAAGAACGATTAGGTTTATAGAATATTTAGATAAAACATCTAATAATTCTAAATCTCTTTTTGTAAAGTCTTTATTCTGGATAATATAAGTTGGAATATTTGCAAGTTTTGCACGCTCTAATGCATAGCTATTTTTGTTGTCAGAAACAACTAAATCAATTTGAGCAGATAATTCTTTACAATTTATACTATCAATAATGGCTTGCAAAGTAGATCCATTACCAGATGCAAAAACGACTAAATGATACATAAAAATAACCTCCAAAAATTATTATAAATGTAGTTTAACACGAAAAAAAAGTAAAGTCAATGAACAAAATAGAAGGGATTGTATAAAATGTTTAACAAATTAAAAGAAGAATGTGGAGTATATGGAATTTATGCAAAAGAAGAAAAAGAAGAATTAATTGGACAAGTTTGTATTGGATTATCTGCATTACAACATAGAGGGGAAGAAAGTTGTGGAGTTGCAATTAATTCAAATGGAATAATTCATTTTCATAAAGATGTTGGATTAGTTTCAGAAGTTTTTACAAAAGAAGTACAAAATACTATGCCAGAAGGAAAAATGGCTATAGGGCATGTTCGTTATTCAACAACAGGAGAAAGTAAAAAAGAAAATGCACAACCAATGGTAGTAAAACATAAAAAGGGAAATTTAGCAATAGTACATAATGGAAATTTAACAAATGCAGTAGAATTAAAAAGAAAACTAGAAGATGAAGGAGCAATATTTACAACTACAAGTGATACAGAAATTATATGTCATATTATTGTAAGAGAAAGATTAAAAACTGATTCTATTGAGCAGGCAATAAAAAATACTATGAAAATTATTAAAGGTGCATATTCACTTTTAATACTATCACCTCAAAAATTAATTGCAGTACGAGATCCACAAGGCTTTAGACCACTTTGTATGGGGCATAGCAATAATGGTGATATAATATTTGCATCAGAAAGTTGTGCATTAGATATAACAGGTGCAAAATTTGACCGTGATATTGAACCAGGAGAAGTTGTAGTTGTAACTAATAACAAAGTTATAAGTGAAAAATTCTTACCAAATGAGAAAAAAGGTTTATGTGTATTTGAATATATTTATTTTGCTAGACCAGATTCTACAGTTGATGGGATAAATGTACATATATTTAGAGAAAATGCAGGAAGGTGCTTAGCAAGACAGATGCCGGTTGATGCAGATATTGTAGCAGGTGTTCCGGATTCTGGAATTGATGCAGCACTTGGCTATTCAAAAGAATCTAAAATCCCATATGATATTGTATTTATAAAAAATAAATATGTAGGAAGAACTTTTATACAAAATACACAAAATAAAAGGAAAAAGTTAATAAATCTTAAATTAAATCCGTTACACCATACTGTAAACGGAAAGAAGATTGTATTAGTAGATGACTCAATTGTAAGGGGAAATACCCTAACAAGAATTATTAAAACTTTAAAAGATGCTGGAGCAAAAGAAGTTCATATTAGAATAGCATCACCTCCATTTGTAGATATTTGTTATTTTGGAACAGATATTGATAAAAGAGAAAAATTAATTGCAAATGGAAAGACTAAAGAAGAAATAAGACAGGAAATAGGCGCAGATACCTTGGAGTATTTGAGCTTAGAAAGCTTAAAAGAAATTACAAAAGACTGTAAAATAAATAATTTTTGCAATGGATGTTTTACACATAAATATCCAATTAAAGTACCAAAAGAAATTGACAAAGATAGTTTTGAAGAAATAAAAACATAAAAAAAAAAACTGCATATTTGCAGTTTTTTTTAAGATACAAAATCTTTACCTGTAATTAATTTGTAAGCTTCTTTATATTTATTAGAAGTTGTTTTAATAACATCTTCTGGAATAGGATTACCAGACTCTGGGTCATATCCAGTAGACTTTATCCAATCACGCATATATTGTTTATCAAAACTTTTTTGGCTTCTACCAACTTCATAATCATCTGCTGGCCAAAATCTACTAGAATCAGGTGTTAAAACTTCATCTGCAAGGACTAAATTTCCATTTTCGTCTATACCAAATTCAAATTTTGTATCAGCTATAATTACACCTCTTGTTCTTGCATAATCAGCACACTTTTCATAAATTTCTATTGTTTTTGCCCTCAAAGCTTCAGCTAAATCTTTACCAATTAAATTACATACTTCTTCAAAAGAAATGTTTTCATCATGTCCTTCAGAAGCTTTAGTTGTTGGTGTAAAGATTGGATTAGGCAATTTTTGAGATTCTTGTAAACCTTCTGGAAGATTAATTCCACAAATACTACCAGTTTGTTTATAACTTTTCCAACCAGAGCCTGTAATATACCCTCTTACAATACATTCAACAGGAAGCATTTTTAATTTTTTTACTAACATGCTTCTTCCTTCGAATTCTGGAGTTTGAAAATCTAAAGGAAAATCTTTTGAATCTATAGAAATTATATGATTTGGAATAATATCTTTTACAAAATCAAACCAAAATGCTGATATTTGATTTAAAATTTTTCCCTTATCTGGTACAAGACTTGGCAAAATATAATCAAAAGCAGAAATTCTGTCAGAAACTACAAGCAAAAGCTTATCTTTATCAACTTCATAAATTTCACGAACTTTACCACTACTTAATTTTTTCATTTTAAAACCACCTTTTTAATTAAATTATTTCATATTAGCTAAATATTCATCTAATCCTAATTGTTGTAAACTTTCATCTTTTTTTGAAACAGCATCTTTCAAAGAATTTTTGAATTCAGCTAGTTTATTTTTTATTTCTTCGTTTCCAACTGCCAAAATAGAAGTAGCAAGTATGGCTGCATTTTTTGCACCATTAATTGCAACAGTTGCAACTGGTATGCCAGAAGGCATTTGAACGATAGAATATAAAGAATCAACTCCGATTTAAAGTTTTGGTATGGATTGGCACACCAATAACTGGAACAGTTGGTAACATTGCAGCAAAAACACCAGGAAGGTGAGCAGCACCACCAGCACCAGCAATAACTACTTTTACATTGTTTTCTTTTAAAGTTTGTGCATATTCAGTTGCTTTTTCTGGTGTACGATGAACTGAAAGAATTTTTATTTCATAAGAAATTCCTAAATTGTCTAAAAATTTAGCACAATCCTTCATAATAGGTAAATCAGAATCACTTCCCATAATAATAGAAACATCAATTGCTTTACTCATAAAAATATTCCTCCTTTTTTATTTTTTTATCATACGACTTCCAAGTTGTGAAATAACATCTCTTGATGCTTTATTTGCAAGATTGAAAGTTTCGTTAACAAAATTTGTATTAATAGTTTTACAGTAAGCATATTGCCTAATTACTGTAGAGAAAAAAGCATCTCCGAGCACCAGATGAATCAACAATTTTTACAATTATTTCTGGCGATTTATCAATAACAGTAATATTACCTGCTTCTTTAAAAATAAATTTAGCACCTTTTTTTCCTTTGGTTAAAACAAGTAAATCAAAATCAAATAATTTAAAAAATTCTAATTCATCTTTTACTTGGAAACGTTCAAACAATAAATCTGTTACATTGTCATTTATTTGTACTAAATTTGCCATTTTAAAAAATAAAGATAAATATTGTCGTGTAAAATGCTCAAAAAAACGAATATGTCCTACATCTAAGCATATTTTACAATCTGATTTTATGCCTTGAATAAACTTTAAATTAACAGGTAGAAATTTATCTAAAATAACATATAATTCTTTTGATTCTAATTCTTTTGGTAATTCAGTAGGAAGTGATTCAGAAAAATTCATTGTATATTTATTTGTAATTGGTGAGTACCAAGAATGTAAAATAGAATTATCTCCTAACTTACGATTTGGTATAATAATATTCATAATATTTGTAGATTTATTTTCTGTAATAATATAATCAGTATTAATGTTAGCATTTGCTAAAGATTGTAAAGCAATATTTCCTTCTTCATCATTTCCTTTTGAACCTATTGCGTAGCAAGCTTCTCCCATAGCAGCTAGATTATATAAATCATTCCAATTACAACCGCCACCATCTTGTTTCAATAAATTTAAATCATCATCATAAATTTTATCCAAAATTAAATCTCCGTGAGAAATAAATACTTTTTCTTTTTCCATATGAACCTCCAAATTTAACTACATTATAATATACAAAAATAAAAGAATCAATCATTTTGTCGAAATTTTAAACATTAATGTTTACAAATTTATGTAAATATGATAAAATACGTAATAAGTTAAATAAGCTTGGTAGGTGTAAGTATGGGAAAAATATATAAAGAAAAAGGAAAGAAAATTCAAATAAAGAGAATGGCAACCTTTGCAAACGATATAAAAAGAGCAATGGAGAAATTAAATAAAGAAAGACAATTACAAGAGTTAGAAGAATACAGCTCAGAAATAAGTTCTATAATTGATGACTATAATAGAAAAAGTACTGAAGAGACCATGATGGTAAAAGGACTTAGGAAATCAAATCAAGAAACTACAAATAGAAAAACTCATCAACAAAATTTAGCAAATATTGCTTTAAGAATAGCAAAAGGAATAAATAGAAAGCAAACACCAAAAAAAGAAAAAGGATTAAATTGCAAAATAATTGAAATAATGGCGGAAAATCATGATATTGGTCATACTTTTTTAGGACATAGTGGAGAATGGTGGCTATCAAATATAAAAGAAGACTATGGAATTGGGTATTATTGCCATAATGCTTTAGGACCAAGAGAATTAATCTATACAGATAAAATTTATGATGAAATTATAGATACAATTAAACGAAGCCATCCTAATGTAGGTGAAAAAAAGTTACAACGAATAAAAGATAGTTTATGGCTAATTATGGAAGGAATAAATTCTCATAATGGAGAGAGATCTGAATCAGAATATAGAGCAGATATTAGTAAAACAGAAGCAGATTTTTTAAGAGAAAACTTATATTGTCATACAAAAAAAGGATTTGATAGAACTGTTATGCCAGCAACACCAGAAGCATCTTTAATGAGATTATGTGATAAAATATCTTATATTCCTTATGACATGGTAGATGGATTAAGAGAAGGATTTATCCCAGAATTAAATGAAGAATATAGAGTAGTTTTAAGACAGCTTGGAATTACAGATGAAGAAATAGAAGAATGTAAATTAACTAATCATTATGAAAAAATTGCACGAAAATTACAAACTGTTTTTATTAATGATGTTATTCAAAATAGTACAGGTTCTTTAATTAAGATGTCAGATGAAACCTCAAAATTATTACATGAATTACGAAATATTAATAATAGACAAATTGTAAATTTTGTTGTATTAAAAGAAGATAATGAAACATATCCACCAGCTTTGAGAAAGTTTATGAATCAATTTGGAAAAATTGTATTAGAAGAAAAACTAATATCTAAATTGCAAAATGGTGGCCTTTTAGAAGAAGATAGAAAAAATTTAATTGAAAAATACAAAGAAACACCTTATGAGGGTTTTGTACAATATACTTGCAATACAAATCAGGAAGATTTTGCATATACTAAAAAAATAGTAGAAGAAGCAACAAAACAAAGTATTTTTGATGAACAAGAAAAAGCAAGGCAAGTTGTGCAAAAAAAAGAACCTTTTATAGTTTCAAAGGATTTTAAAAGAAGAGATGAAAGAATTAAATCATATATAAAATACTATCAAAATAGAGATATAAACAATTATTCAGAAGAAGAAAAAAGGCAAGATGTTGAAACAATGATGCAAAATATTCAAAATCCAGTAAAAAGAAGTCATTTACATTTAGGAATGTACAAAAGGATAGCATTAGAAATGGGGGCTAAATATTTAGCAACTTTAAATGATATAGAATTTATGCAATTATTACTTGATACCAAAACAATTGATGAAAAACAATATAATAGTTTAACTAGAAAATATAGAGACATTGATTTACATGATGAAGCTTATATACAAGAAAATTGGAAAAATATTGCGAAGGAACAAGAAAAAGCAGTAGAACAAAAATAATGGGTGCCAAATTATAAAGGCATTCATTTTTTTTCATATCTTCTAATTTTTAAAATATATATGTAATATTAAAACAATTAGGAGGTACAAAATGAAAAAAATAAATTATGGAATTTTAGGAATCCTAGTAATTTCAATTTTTTCTTTAAGTATAATCACAATGAATCAGAAAAAAGAAAGTATCGAAACAAACAGTAATGTAGTAAGTAATAAAAAAATAGAATGGGGAATTAAAAGAAACCAAAATCATGAGCAACCAGATGTTGGAAAAGCTAATAAAAAAATATTAGAAGATAATAATGGCATTTGTTTAGGAAACAAAGATAAAAAAATTATTTATTTAACTTTTGATGAAGGTTATGAAGCAGGATATACTGAAAATATTTTAAATATTTTAAAAGAAAATAAAGTAAAAGCTGCTTTTTTTATTACTGCTCACTATGTAAATACAGAACCTGAACTAGTAAAACAAATGATAGAAGATGGGCATATTGTAGGAAATCATACAGTCAATCATAAAAGTATGCCTGAATTAACAGAAGAAAAGATCAGAACAGAAGTAATGGAACTACATCAAGTAATGCAAGAAAAATTCAACTATGAAATGAAATATATAAGACCACCAAAAGGAGAATTTAGCGAAAAAACATTACAAGTAACAAATAGTCTAGGATATAAAACTATTATGTGGTCATTTGCATATGAAGACTGGGAAGAAAATAAACAACCAGATGAACAGCAAGCAAAGAAAAAGATATTAGATAATTTACACAATGGTGAAATTATGCTTTTACATGGAAATTCCAAAACGAACACAAATATTTTGGATACCATTATTAAAGAAGCAATAAATATGGGATATGAATTTAAGTCATTGGATCAATTTGAGGAGTGATTTAGAAAATGAAAAAAAAGGGATATAATAGACTAGATAAAATATTAGAACTACCACAAGAAATATGTAGTAACATACCCAAAATTACTATAACAGGTTTTAATGAAATGATAATAGAAAATTTTAAAGGAATATTAGAATATGAAGAATTCTTTGTTAGAATTAACACTTATATTGGAATTATTAGCATTAATGGATTTAATCTTAATCTAGAAAACATGACAAATGATGACATTAAAGTAACCCGGACAGATTGAAAGTATTGACTTAGAGAAAATAGTAGATTAAGGAGAATTTATAATGATTATTAAAATATTACTGAGCTATATTCTAGGATATTTAGAAATTAGCATAGAAGGTTATTACATTGAAAGATTTATTAATTTATGTAGAAGCAATAAAATTATAATCTGGCACTTAAAAAGAAAAGAAGAAATCAGACTAAATTTTAGAATAAGCGTGCAAGATTTTAGAAAAGTATGCAAATTAGCCAAAAAAACAAAATGCAAAATCGAAATACAAAGCAAAAAAGGATTTCCATTTTTATTACATAGGTATAAAAAAAGAAAAATATTTTTTGCATTATTATTAATATTTTTATTTTTAATGTTTTTATCCTCAAATTTTGTATGGAATGTGGATATTATAGAAGAAAATGAACAAAATTTAGAAAATATATCTCAAGATATAGAAAATGCAGGACTTAAAAATTGGAGAACTAAAAACAAAAATAGATACAAAAGAAATAATTAATAAAATCAGATTACAAAGGACAGATATAGCATGGATGGGAATTGAACTAAAAGGAACAAATGCAATTGTAAAAATAGTAAAAGCAGATGCAAAACCAGATATTATTGATCAAAATGAATATTGTAGCATTGTTTCTGACAAAGAAGGAATAATAACAAAAATAAATGCTCAAAGTGGAACAGCAAATGTGAAAGTAGGAGATACCGTAAAAAAAGGAGAAACACTAATTAATGGATGGATGGAAGGAAAATATACAGGAATTAGATATGTCCATGCACAAGGCGAAGTTCAAGCAAAAGTATGGCATACAAAATATAAAAACATACAATATAACACTACGGAAAGAAGGGAAACAGGAAATATTGAAAAAAAATATTCGATAAAATTTAATAATTTTAAAATAAATTTGCACAAAGGGGTTTCAAAATTTAAAATTTATGATACAATAGAAACAGAAAACAAAATGAAACTATTTTCTGACTTTTATTTACCAATTTCAATTATAAAAACTACATATAAAGAAATAGAAGAAGTACCAAAAACTTATAATATAGAAGAAGCGAAAAATATAGGGATAGAAGAATTAGAAGAACAATTAGACCAAGAAATTGAAAATAAAGAAGCAATTGTAAACAAAAATATTAATACTTACGAAAAAGAATCAGGTATTGATATTTACGTTACATACGAAGTATTAGAAAATATAGGGACAAATGAGAAAATTGTATTTTGAAGGGATGATTTTAAATGGAAGAAAGAAGCCTAAAAATAACAGGAGCAGATAAAACATTTTTTAACAAAATAACAAATACATTAACAAGAATATTAATACCTACAAAAATAGGAATTAATGGAATGTTAATTTCAATGAAGAGAAATAACATGATAAAAGCATTTGAAGCATACCAAGCAGGAAATGAAAACTATGAAGAAGAAAGTGCAGAAAAAAAATATGATATTTCATATGAAAATTATTTAAGTGCTTTAGACAAATATGTAATGGATTCAATTTATAAAAAAGTAAGAAACGGCGTAGCAACTGAATTTGAAAAAAATGCATTATCTAAATATTATGAAGTAACAAGTCTAAAAGAGAGTGAATATATCGAATACAAATATAGAAAACAAAAATATTTAATAGAACTGGACTACGAAGGAATAAAAGTTAATAATAAAGAAAAACTACTTGAAAAATACAATAAATTTTATTTATCAAAAATGGATTCTTTATACAAATCTATTTTAAAAAATTATTCTATTAAAGTAGCAGATAATACAAATACATATGATACAACAAAAGAATGGGTATATACTAAAATATTCTACACATTAGAAGATTATATTCAAAACATTTTATCATTAAAAATTGAACTTGGAACTGATGAAAATGTAAAAAATGTAGTGTCAGAATACGAAAAATATGAAACTTACTTGGTAGGAAAATTAGACGGAAAAGATACAATTGAAAAAAATATGATTTTACTTAGCATTAGCAGAAAATTATTCACACATAGTTTACCTCTAATTGTAGCAGAACAATGTTATGAAAAATTATTAAAAGATGCAAGAATGTTATTACAAGATACAAAAATAGCTGCAAAAAGAGAAAAAGTTTATTCTATGTTAATTAAATTAATAGAAGATTATAACATTAAATTATTATCAACAAAAGTATATTGGGAATCATCAAAAGAAAGAGACGAATATAAAGCTTTTTGGAATGAATATAATAAAATATCAAAATTAAAAGAAACTAATTTTATTGAATACATAAAGCAAAAAGAAATATTATTTATAAAAAATGACAGAAAAAAGCTATACAAAGAGAAAAAAACAGACTATTCAAAAATTTTAAAATATTATAAGAGAAAATTAGTTGATTATGGAGTAATCAAACAATTAAAAAATTCTTATATATCAGAAGGAAAATACATAAAAATAAAGGAAGCTGCATAAATGTATGAAATAATATACCAAGATATTAAAGCCCAAAAAGAATATGAAACAATTGTAGAGAAAGTATTAACACAGTGCTTTAAAGAAGAAAAATTAGAAAACTCAAAATTAAATATAACAGTAATATTAACAACGCCGAGCAGAATAAAACAAATAAATCAAGAGTTTAGAAATCAAAATAGAGCCACTGATGTACTTTCTTTTCCTGTGTTTGAAAAGGACGAGTTAAATGAAAAAATAGCTAAAAATGACTTTTTATTCGAAGATATGTTAGGAGATATTATAATTTCAATTGAACAAGTAAAAAAACAAGCAGAAGAATACAATCATAGTTTTGAAAGAGAATTTAGTTATATGCTTGTACATGGATTTTATCATCTAATGGGATATGATCATATAGAAGAAAAAGATAAGAAAGAAATGAGACCAAAAGAAGAAAAAATACTATCTACATTAAAAATTCCTAGACAAGAAGATTAGAAAGGAGAGATAAACCACTATGAAATCAAAAAGAAGAAAAAATAATAATGGGACTAAAATATTAATTATTATTTTGATTTTATTGATTATTGTAGCAGGTGTTGTATTAGGTTACAAAATTATAAATGATAAAAAAAGCAAAGAAGAATTAGCAACAGTTGGAGAAAATACAACTATCCAAGGTCAGAAGGAAGAAATAAAGCAAGTTCAAATTTTTAAAGGTGATGATAGACCAATAGCTGTTATGATTGATAATCATAACGGAGCATGGCCACAAGCAGGTTTACAAAAGGCATATATGGTTTATGAAATAATTGTAGAAGGTGGAGAAACAAGACTAATGGCTCTGTTTAAAGGTGTAGATTTAGCAAAAATAGGACCTGTAAGAAGTGCAAGACATTATTTTATAGACTATTCAATGGAAAATGATGCAATCTATGTACATTTTGGAGAAAGTCCACAAGCAGATAAAGATATAAAAAAATATACTATAAATGAGATTGATGGAATTGCAGAAGATGGAACAACCTTCTGGAGAGTAAAAGACAAATATGCACCACACAATGCAGTAACAAGTACAAAAAAGTTACTACAATCAGCAAAAAATAAAAAATATAGAACAACTTCTAAACAAGAAAGTGTCTTAAACTATGTTACAGATGAAGTGAATTTAGAAGATGGACAAGGAGCAATTAATGTAACTATACCACATTCAAATCTTCAAACTGTAAAATATGAATATGATGAAGTAAACAAAGTCTATAAAAGATATGCAAGAAATAAAGCACAAACAGACTGGGATACAGGAAATATTATAACAACAAAAAATATAATTATTACATTTTGTAATAACTATACTTTGCAAGATACTGAAAATAAAGGTAGACAAGGTTTAACAAACATTGGTACTTTTGATGGATATTATATAACAAATGGAAAAGCAATAAAAATAAAATGTATAAAAAATGCAAGAGAAGAACAAACCCAATATCAGGACTTAGAAGGAAATGAAATAAAAGTAAATGATGGAAATACTTTTGTAAATATCTGTCCAATAAATAGTAATGTCGTAATTGAGGCACCTGTGACAGAGACTGAAAATGCAGAAAATAGTATGCAATAAAGAAAGGAATTAAAAAACAATGAATATTTATGATACAGCAAATAAGTTAGCTCGGCGAAATTAGACAATCCGAAGAATATACGAATTATAAAATGGCAAAACAAGCATTAAACCTAAATACAAGTTTAAAAGAAAAGATGGCTGAATTTGAAAAAGCAAGATATGAAGTGCAATTATTAACTATGCAAACAGGAAAACAAGATGAAGAAAAATATAAAAAAGTGCAAGATATGTATAAGGAATTAATCGAAATTGAAGATGCAAAAAAATTTTTTGAAGCAGAAACTAAATTTAATATTGTTATTGCAGATATAAACAAAATAATAGGAGAAGCAATCCGTGATGTTATGCAATAAAAAATAAAGGAAGATGTTATTGATCTTCCTTATTTGTATTATTTTCTAATAATAAATTCAAAATTTTTGGATAAATATTGCTTGCATCTTGATTCCAATTATCTACAATGCGTTTTGCTATATCTCGAGAACCTGCAAATGTTTTTACTTCAAATATAGTTTCATTATTTTCAACAATCTTACATTTTATTGTATATTCATTTTCACTTTTAGGAATAAATTCAGCAGTTATAGAAGAAGCTTCTTCTATAGAAGAAAATTCTTTATCAAAAATGTTATCTGCTTTTAATTTAATAAGTCCTGGTAAAACATCTTTGGTAAGTGTGTATGCTTGACTACCTTTAGATGTTATTTTTACAACAGTTTCTTCTTCCTTAGTATAACTACCTACTAAATTGGATTCTATTAAGTCAGTAAGGATTTGCTTAAAATAAAAATAATTAATATTATTAATTGAATTAACTAATTTAAACAAATCATCTTGTTTAAAGTCTTTATTGCTACGATATAATAGATACAAGATTAATACTTTATTTTCAGCCAAAACAGTAGTATTATTTGAATCTATGTCCATAAGTTACACTCCTAACTTTGATTTTTTTCGTATTATATCACGATTTTTGTAAAATGTAAAATTAAATAAAATATATAGATAAAAAGTTGACATT
>CANRFX010000021.1 GCA_947629995.1 uncultured Clostridia bacterium
TATAATAAATGTATCTATAATTAAGACAATTGTTTTTAGTTTATTTTTTGTTTTCAATTTTAATATCTCCTAAAAATTTAAAATTCTCCTTCTTTTGTTTTAAATATAATCTTTAAATCAAATGTTTTGATAACTCCATTTCTTTTTATAGGTACTTATTAGTATATTTTTATCATATAATCAAAAAATAGTCAATAACTTTATTTTAAAAAATTATTTGTTTAGGAAGAATTAAGAGAAAAAATTGATATTCCAAGTGGTTTTATAAAAAATATCAAATACATATATGAAATTATTAAAAATTATGATATACTAATGATGTAGAAGGATTTATAGAGATAGGAGCTGATACTGTGAGCGATAAAATATATACAATCGAAGAAATCAAAAAAATGCTTAAAGAACTTTTAGGTGATAAGCCTGTATATAAAGTAATATTATTTGGATCTTATGCGAAGAAAAAAGCTACAAAAAAAAGTGATGTAGATTTAATAATAGATACAAATTTAGAGCTAAAAGGTTTTGCACTACTAAAATTGATTTGCCAAATAGAAGAAAAATTGCAAAAAGAAGTTGATGGATTTGAAAAATATGAGATAATAGAAAACTCATTAATTGATAAAGAAATAAAAGAAACAGGAGTTGTTGTATATGAAAAATAAAGAATAATAGGAGAATTGGTTAAAAACATAACTAAAGAAACAATGATAATCTAATTATTTTTTTGAACGAAAACTTAGAATATCAATTCTTTTTAATTCTGTCCCATTGGCAATTGCAAGCAAGCACAATTCATAGTAAGAGATACTTTCTTTTCATCTGTTTTAACATTATAAATTGGGAGTAATTTTCCTCCTGATAAGTTACTTGATGCTGATATGGCATCTTCTCCATTTGTTGTTATACTGCTTGCTATGCAAAATAGTAATATAACAGTTATTATTGATACTAAATAAGTATATATTTTTTGTTTGTTAAATACTAAAAACATAAAAAATCCCTCCAAGTAAAGCTATTTTAATTGTATGCTTTTTCTTGGAGGAAAATTCTAATTATTGATTTTCTATTAATGTATATTCCTGTATATTAGGAATTTTTACATCTTCATCTGTTACAGTATCAAAACTATAGTGTATTTTTCTATATGCTCCATTTGCAAATTCTATATATAATGGTAATCCTGTTTCTTTTTCTATCCATTCTTTTGAACTGCCTTCTTCTAAATATCCTAATATATAACAATCTTTATTTTCATATTTATTGCTTGAAATTGTACACAATGGATTTATTGCAAACATTAAATTTATGCCTATTCTATTTTCTGAAGATACATTATATCCTGTTAATGGTAAGTTTTCAACCATCATTCCATTATTTCCAACATATTTACTATATGTTTTATTTTTTGCTTCATTAAACATATAATATTCGTTTGTATCTTCATTTTTCCAAAATGTTAAATTGCCTTCTCCTTTTAAATATTTTACATTTACTTTATGGATATTATCCTTTTTCCAATAATTCATAACTGTAGTTTCAGTTTCTGAATAATAGTAATAATTATCTTTTGCATTCATTTGATCATATTTTTTATCTAAATTCATATAAATATTAAACCTAATTAATACTATAATCATTACTATAAGAATAACAACACCAATTATAATTAATATTTTCTTTTTCATTTTATTAAACCTCTTTTTTTATTTTAATCATATAGGTCATAATCATTATTATAGTGTTCAATATGTGTTCTAAAATTATCAAAGTCTAAATCGTTTGTGTTTAGTGCTTCTGAAAATCCAATTGTAAAGCCAACAATAAATAAAAATATTAAGATTAACGTTGAAACTACTAATCCAATTGAACCTGTGATTAATCCTGCAATTGCCATACCTTTATTTACTGATTTTATTCCTAATATACCAAATATAATTGCTAATATACCACATGGTATTGATATATACCAAATACAAAAGAATATTAAAGTTACAATTCCTAATACTAGTGAAGCTATGCAAAATCCTTTTTTATCTTCTTTTTGTTTTTCTGTTTTTATATTTTCTGTGTTTTCAACTTTTTCTACTTCGATTACTTCTTTGTTTTCTTCTTCCATTTCACATCTCTCCCTTCTACTATACTATTATTATACCACTTTTTTCCTTTTTTTACAACAAATTTCTTACAATCGTATAAATAATTAGTATAATTGCAAAAATGATTGAATACCAATATTTTGGATAAATCCAAGTAAATATTTTTTTCTCTCTATTGATATTAATTATATATACTATATTTATTATAATCCCATATATTATGCATATAAAAAATACCATATGAGAAAAAAATGCTTTGATAAAATTACCTTTAAAGATGTTAATTATACATCTTGTTCCTCCACATGCAGGACATAAAAATCCAATTCTTTTATGTATCCAACAATTTGGAACAAATTCTATGTATTCGGAATTTATAAAAACATAGAGTAATATAATAATTACTATTTCAATTCCTATTAGTATAGTTTTTTTCTTCATTTTAATCCCTTTTTTATTAATAGTTTTATAATTATATTATACAAAATATTTTTACTAAATACTAGACAAATTTCTTCAACTTTCTACATTTTTTTCATATTATATATAAAGTGACTTAAAAGTTACTATTTTAGAAAGGAATGATTAAATTATGGGTATGGAGGATAAGAAATTTTGTCCAGTACTAGATGTTGATGGTGTAATCTCAGGAGGAAAACAATTTGATCTTGATATTACTTTACCAGAAGATAATCGTGATGTAATTTATGGTGTAGTAAAAAATTGTTTTAAAGAACCAGTATCTGATGCTGTTGTTAAATTAGTAGAAGTTGTTTATGAACATGGAAAAGAAGAAAGAAGACCAATTGGACACACTTTTACAGATAAAGAAGGAGAATTTGTTTTTGGACCTCTTTGTCCTGGTAAAGAATATGCTATTCAACTTTGGGTAAACGATACAAAAAAAATCAAAATTTGTGCAAAATGTCATCATGAAGGAAAATGCTTAAAGGGTGAAAAATGTGATAAATGTGACTGCTTTATTGATGATTGCGACAAATGCGAAAAACATGAAGACTTTGAAGATTGTAAAAAAGATGACTGCAAAGAATGTAAATAATCTTTGAAATAAAAAAATCTCTTTCTTATTTTAAGAAGAGATTTTTTTTTATTTACATCATACCCATTTTTCTTGCAAATTTTTTACCTTTTTTCATTAAATTTTTTTTACTCATTTTATCAGAATCATTATACATCATCATAATTCCTGTTGTTATTAATCCACCTATCATAATTCCTTTAATAAATTTCATTTTATTCACCTCCGAAAGTTGCTACTTTTATATTTATATTTTCTCTATTTTTTTTTATTTTTATACTGCTTTCTATACAATTTGAAGATGGAATATATTTCATTTATGGCAATAATTGCTAAAAAAATTCCAAATCCTTTTCTTAACATTCCTACATCAATTCGAATCGCTATATTTGCTCCAATAATTGCTCCTAAAATTCCAAATACTGATAAAAGTATTGCCAATTTTAAATCAATATTTTTGTTTTTAATATTTACAATAATTGCAACAATGGCTGTTGGAATAAAGAAAATTAAATTAGTAGCTTGCGCTACATGCTGTTCTACTCCCATTAAAAAAGAAAGAAGAAAAATTAAAATTGTTCCTCCTCCCATTCCTGTTCCACTTACAATTCCTGATGCTATTCCAATTAATATTTCTATCATTTTTATTCCCATCTTTTCTTAATTAATATTGCAATACAACATAAATAGTGTTATAATATATTAAAACTTTTTTAAACTTATTTTTGCTAAAGGAGGTATTATAAAATGGCACGCAATTTGGATGAAATTAAGGATATAGTTAACTACTTTAATTATACCCGGTCCACAGTAAGAAAAACTGCAAAACACTTTCATATTTCAAAATCAATAGTTTATAATTATCTTACAAAAGTTTATCCAAACAGTACTTCTAGAGAAATTCTAGATAAGAACAAATCCGAACGCCATATTCGTGGTGGTCAAGCAACTAAAAATAAGTATTTATCTATGCGGTCATAATGACCGCTTTTATTATTAATTAAAAATCATTCTATATGATATATAAATTAAAAATACAGTAAAAGCTATTTTCATAAATTTTTCTGGTAATATTTTTAATAGTTTTGCACCAATATAGCCACCTATTGTACCGCCTATTGCACATAATATTGCTATTTTCCAGTCTATAAAATTACTTTCATAGTAAAAAAAGCTACTTGTTATTACCATTGGTAAAATACAAAAAACAGAAGTTCCTCTTGCTTTTGTGTTATCTAAATTCAATAAGTAAATAAATGCAGGTACTAAAATCATTCCTCCACCTGTTGAAAATAGCCCACTAATTATTCCTGCTAAACTACCAATTATAATTTTCTTTAACATAAACAAAACCTACTTTTTAGTAGGTTTTCCAATTTTTATAAATTTATTCGTTTTTGATATTTTCATCTGGAATATAATATTTTGTTCCAAGCATTTTATCTGGTAAATATTGTTGTTCTACATAGTGACCTGGGAAATCATGTGGATATAAGTAACCTTCGCTATATCCTAGTTCTTTCATTTTTTCTACTGGTGCATTTCTTATATTCATTGGAATTTCTCCTGTATCTTTTGATGACACATCTGAAAGTGCCTTGTCTATTGCTAGATAAGATGCATTTGATTTTTTAGAAGTTGCAACATATACTGCTGCTTCTGCTAAAAGAATTCTTGCTTCTGGCATTCCTATCATATGTATAGCTTGCATAGCACTATTTGCCACTACTAAAGCATTTGGATTTGCCATTCCTACATCTTCTGATGCACAAATTACAATTCTTCTTGCTAAAAATAAAGGATCTTCTCCACCATTTAGAGCTCTTGCTAAATAGAAAATTGCTGCATCTGGATCTGAACCACGCATTGATTTTATAAAAGCACTAATGTTATCATAATGCTCCTCTCCATTTTTATCAAAAATAGCTTTCCTATTTTGAATACTATTTTTAATAACTTCGTCAGTAAGTACAATACATCCATTGCTATCAACTGGTGTTGTTAAAGTTGCGACTTCTAGTCCATTTAGAGCAGTTCTTACATCTCCATTGCTAATAATTGCTAGTTTTTTTAGGGTGCTATCTTCTATTTTTACATTATATTCTCCTAATCCATCTTTTCTTTCTAATGCATTTTTTAAAATTTTAAATATGTTTTCTTCTGTCAATGGATTTAATTTTATTACCATAGACCTTGAAATTAAAGCTTTATTAACTTCAAAATATGGATTTTCAGTGGTTGCACCAATTAATATAATTGTTCCATTTTCTACAAATGGAAGCAAAGCATCTTGTTGTAATTTGTTAAATCTATGAATCTC
The DNA here is from genome assembly GCA_947629995.1 of uncultured Clostridia bacterium. Classification (GTDB taxonomy): domain Bacteria; phylum Bacillota; class Clostridia; order TANB77; family CAG-508; genus CAG-269. Next base: position 5,456 of record CANRFX010000021.1, read on the forward strand.
ATCAATAAATACAATACTTTTACCAACTGGATTTAACATTAAATTTCTCGTTTCTTCTACTACTCTTTTTATATCTGCTACACCAGATGTTACTGCATTAATTTTATAAAATTTATATTTCGTTGTTTCACTAATTACTCTTGCAAGAGAAGTCTTTCCACAACCTGGTGGTCCAAATAGAATAATACTTGATAATCTGTCTGCTTTTATAGTTCTATAAAGTATTTTGTCTTTTCCGTATTACATGCTCTTGTCCAACATATTCTTCTAATGTTCTTGGCCTTATACGAAAAGCAAGTGGTTCATTGCTATTCATTACTTTTACCTTTCTGGTGTTTTTTGGGACGGGGTCAAAAAACACCTTTTTTATTATTTTAATTATTCTTTTATTATTCCCTTATATTTCAAAAGGGTGTTTTTTGACCCCGTCCCAAAAAACACCTATCCTAAAAGTACAAGTCCTTTTTTTATTAATTCTTCTACTGAAAGTTTGTCTTTGTCTAGCTTATCTATTGCTTTTTCTATTTCTTTCTTGTTGTATCCAAGTACTTGAAGTGCTGCAATTGCTTCTGATATTTTATTGTTTGTTTGAATTGCTTCTTGTAATTTTGTAGGCTTGTCTGCTTGTTTTGTTACTTCTTTGTTGATTGCTTCTATTTGTTGCTCTTTTGTTATTTTGTCTTTTAATTCTAAAATAATTCTTTTAGCTGATTTTGGTCCAATTCCTGGTATTCCAGTTAATGTTGATACATCTTCTGATATAACAGCTAGCGCAAATTCAGTTGGCTCACAAATAGCAAGCATTGTTAATGCTGTTTTTGCTCCTACACCACTTACTCCAATTAATAGTTCAAACATTTTTAGTTCTTCTAATGTATTAAATCCATAAATGCTAATGTCATCTTCTCTTACTTTATAAAATGTGTGTACTTTTACTTGCTCTCCTATGTTTCCTATTTTTTCGATTCCTGATTCTGACATGAATACTTTATATCCTAATCCGCCTACATCTATTACAATATATCCTGTCATTTTCATTTCTAAAGTTCCTTTTATATATGCTAACATTTTCTTTCTTCCTTTCTTCTATGTATCATAAAGATAAGTTGCTTCTAAATCTGCTTCATGTGTTAATAATGCGATTGGGTATTTTGTATAACTTGCTCCTATTGCATTATAATTTTCTTTTGGCTCTGTATATCCCATATGCCAGCGAATAGAATATTTTTCTTCTGGTGTTAGTTTTATGTATTCTGTTATCATCATAACAGATTTTTCTCCATGTCCATATGGTATGGTATCTTCAATGGTATAATATGGAACTTTTTCCCATACTCCTAATGCATTTTTTGCGTTTCTATAGTCTGTTTTATAAAAATTGGTTTTACATATGTCATGTAATAACCCTATTATAATAATTGATTCTTCAGAAATGTCTAATGGCATGATACAATTTTGTACTTTATGTTTTAAAATTTCATATACTTTTAAGCTATGTTCGACTAATCCTCCTTCATGATCTCCATGAAATCTGGTACTAGCTGGTGCTACAAAGAAATCTGATTTTTCTAAAAAATTAATTAATTCTTCTATTCCTTCTCTTTTTACTGTTTTTAATATTTCTAAAAATTGCTCTTTCATTTTCTCCTCCTTTATTTTTTCTTATTATATAAATAGAAAAGAAAAATGTCAACTTTTTTTGCGAATTTTTGTTTTGGTTTTGTTACAACTCTGACTGACTTTTTTCTTTTCTTTTTTCTCTTTCTATATACTTTTTTAACTTATTTGAACCAATTTCCTTTGCTCTTGCATTCAATACTAAACCTTCTTTTTGTAATTCTGATATTTTAGCAGTATCTACACTTAAAAATCTTCTTGCTTTTTTTGAAAATAGATAAATTTTAATATTATCTTCTTCAGAAAAAACACATAAAGTATAATCCTTTTCCCCGTTTTCTTTTTCTCTATAGCAATTAAAAGCATATATTTTTCTGTTTAAAAAATGTGGAACGATCTTTTTTAAAGTTTTTATATAAAACTTACTTATTTCTACTCCTTCCATATCTTCATTTCCTTCATATAACTTTTCATCTTGTAAAATAGTCTTTAATGCTTCATGTGGCTTCATACCTTTTACTTGCATACTTAACATCTTTATTGCTTCATCTTTATAATCTTTTTCATCTTTTATATATCCCATTTCTATTAACATTTTAGTAATTGCTTCTTGATTTTCTTCTTTGTCTTCTATATAATCAAAATGCTCTAGTCTTGATTTAGTTTGTATTTTTTCTAAATCTAATTGTAAATCTACATTAACATTTTTTCCAGTTTTTGTAGTAATAATTGGATGAATGTGCCCTGTTTCATCTGGTGGACTTGCTGTTCCACGACTTCCAAATTCTTTTAATAAATTACAATATAAATGTGTTAGGGAAACACAAATAATTCTTCTTTGTTTTATAACTTCATTTGGATTTCTTTCTTGTCTTTTTGCCAAGGCATATATTTTCCTTTGAGTTTCTGAACTTCCATAATAATATCTTTCATCAAAGGATTTTATTTTTCCTAATTCTATATAAAGATATAAAGCCTTTTTTATTTCTTTTTCTTCTTCTGTCCCCGAAAATTCAGGCATATTTTCTTTAAATTGTTCTGTTATTTTTCTTAAATCCATTTTTACCACCTTATAATATATGTTTCTTTTATTCTTCTAATTGCTTCTTTTGAATTTTCTATTGTGCCAAATGCTGTCAATCTAAAATATCCTTCTCCAAAATCTCCAAATCCGCTTCCTGGAGTTCCTACTACATTTGCTTTTTCTAATAGTTTATCAAAAAATTCCCAAGAAGTCATCCCATCTGGCACTTTTAGCCAAATATATGGAGAATTTTCTCCGCCATAAGTTGTAAATCCTGCTTCTTCTAATCCATTTTTAATTAATTTTGCATTTTCTAGGTAACATTTGATATTTTCTCTAATTTGTTTTTTTCCTTCTTCTGAATAAGTTGCTTGTGCTGCTTTTTGTATAATATATGATACTCCATTAAACTTTGTACAAGTCCTTCTATTCCATAATTTATTTAAAAGTACTTCTTCACCTTTTTTGGTATATCCTTTTAATAATTTTGGAACTACAACATATGCACACCTAAGTCCAGTAAAACCTGCTGTTTTAGAAAAACTTTTAAATTCAATTGCAACTTCTTTTGCTCCTTCAATTTCATAAATACTATGTGGTATATTTTTATCTGTAATAAATGCTTCATAAGCTGAATCATACAAAATAATAGATTTGTTTTCTTTTGCATAGTCGACCCATTTTTTTAACTCTTCTTTACTTAGAACTGTTCCAGTTGGATTATTTGGGAAACATAAGTAAATCATATCTACTCTTTCTTTTGGCAATTCTGGTATGAAATTATTTTCTTCTGTTACTGGCAAATATGTAATAGTTCTTCCACTCATTACATTTGTATCTAAATAAACTGGATAAACCGGATTTGTAATTGCAACTTTGTTTTCTTTTGCAAAAATATCTACTATATTTCCACAATCACATTTTGCTCCATCTGACACAAAGATTTCATCTAACTCTAGTTCTATATTTCTTGGTTTGTAATCATTTTCTATAATTGCTTTTCTTAAAAATTCATATCCTTGTTCTGGTCCATATCCTTTGAATCCTTCTTGTGTTCCCATTTCATCTACTGCTTTATGCATAGCATCAATACATGCTGGTACAATTGGTTTTGTAACATCTCCTATTCCTAACTTTATTACTTTTTTATCTGGATTTTCTTTAGTAAATTTTTCTACTTTTTTTGCGATAGTTGAAAATAAATAACTATCTTGTAATTCTAAAAAATTTTCATTAATTAAACTCATATTTTAAACCTCCTTCAAATACTGTTTCTGCAGGTCCTGTCATATATACATGATTATTTTCTTTGTTCCACTCGATTTCCAAATTTCCACCTAATAATTCTACTGTTGCTTTATTGTTTGTTAATCCATTCAAATTGCAAGCAACAAGAGTTGCACAAGCTCCTGTACCACATGCTAAAGTTTCTCCTGCTCCTCTTTCCCATACTCTCATTTTTATATGTTCTTTGTCCAAAATTTGAATAAACTCTACATTAGTTTTATTTGGAAAAACTTTATCTACTTCCAAAACTTTTCCATATTTTTCAACATCAAAACTTTTGGTATCTTCTACCAATGTAATTGCATGTGGATTTCCCATTGATACACAAGTAAACTTAAATTCTCTATCTAACGCCTTTATTTTTAAATTTGTTACTGGCTCTTCTTGTGCTTTAACAGGTATCTTGTTAGGAGATAAAATAGGTTCACCCATATCTACTTTTACTGTTTTTACTTCATTGTTTTCTACATTTAGCTCCAAAATTTTAATTCCTGCTAATGTCTCAATGGTTAACTTAGTTTTATTGGTTAATCCCTTGTCATACACAAATTTTCCAACACAACGAATTCCATTCCCACACATTTCTGCTTGACTACCATCTTGATTATACATTTTCATTTTAAAGTCTGCTACTTCACTTTTACATATTAGAATTAATCCATCTGAACCAATTCCAAAGTGTCTGTTGCTAACAAATTGAGCTAGAGATGATTCGTTTTTTATGGTTTGATGGATAGCATCCATATAAACATAATCATTCCCTAGCCCATGCATTTTTGTAAATTTTATCATATTTTCCACCTCTTTTAGGCATTTTTACTTATAAATAAAATATAGTTATATCTTATTTATTGCTATTTTATCATATGCCCTTTTTTTTGTAAAGAGCACTTCATTTAATCTTAAATTTTTGCAAATTCTATTTTCTTATTAAATAATTTGTTATATAATAATTACAGAAAAGAGGTTCTTATGAAATTATTTAGGAAAATATTAATTATATTACTATTAATATTAGTTGTTGCTGTTAGTGTCGTATTTGTTATAGGTTATGGTTATTATGCAAATACATTAAAAGAGAAACCTTTGCTTAATCGTATAGAAGAAGTAACAAATAAAGAAAATTATATGTCTTTTGAAGAACTACCTAAAATCTATGTTAATGCAGTTATTGCTGTTGAAGATCATAGATTTTATGACCATGGTGCAATTGACCCAATTGGTATTGCAAGGGCTCTTTTCACAAATATAAGAGATGGAAAATTTGATGAAGGTGGAAGTACTATTACTCAACAAGTTGCTAAAAATGTCGTTTTTAACCAAGATCAAACTATTATAAGAAAATTAGGCGAAATTTTTGCTGCTCATGATTTAGAAAAAAATTATAGCAAAGATGAAATCTTTGCTATATACGTGAATTCTTCTTATTTTGGTGATGGATATTACTGCATTTATGATGCAAGTAAAGGTTATTTTAATAAAGAACCAAAAGACTTGAACTTGTCAGAAGCATCTATGCTTGCAGGAGTGCCAAATGCACCTTCTGTTTATTCTCCTACTGTTAATCCAGACTTAGCAAAAAAACGACAAAGGCATGTTTTAAACAAAATGGTTGAATATGGCTATATTTCTCAAGAAGAAGCTGATAGTGTTCAATAATTTTAATATATTATAATATTACCTCTACTTCATAATTATTTCTACTTCCATCTAATTTGATGTTATTTTCTACTACATTGCCATTTAAGATAACTTTACTTTCTCCTTCTTCAAAACAATTTTTTCCATTTGGATTTTTAACTTGGATATTATAAAAACTTTCTTTCCAATTGTATTTTATTTGATATTCTCGCCAAGTAGCTGGAATACAAGGATTTAGTTTTAAATATCCCTTTTCTATTTTAAGTCCTAATAAATTTTCGATTCCTGCTTTATAATACCAACTGCTTGAACCTGTATACCAAGTCCATCCTCCTCTACCTGCTAAATTTCCGCTTCCATAAATGTCAGCTGGTATAACATATGGTTCTACTTTATATTTTTGACTTGCTTCTTTTGTTCTGCTATGCTCTATTGGATTAATCATTCTATAGAGTTCAGTTGCTTTGTCTCCAAATCCAAGCATTGCTTCTGCTATAATAACCCATATTGCACTATGTGTATATTGTCCCCCATTTTCTCTTGTTCCTGGCAAATATGACTTAATATAACCTGGCTCTAATTTTCCATTTTCAAAAGGTGGATCTAATAATTTAATAATTCCGTTTTCCCTGTCAATTAAATGATTTTCTAGGCTTTCCATAGAAATATATTTCTTATCATTATCTCCTACATTAGAAATAACACTCCAACTTTGTGCAATACTATCAATCCTACATTCATCATTTTCCATACTACCCAAAACATTTCCGTCATCCATAAATGCTCTTTTGTACCATCTTCCATCCCATCCATTTGTATTTAAGCTTTTCTTTAAATTATTTTTTATATCTTCATATTTTCTTGCTAAATCTTCTTGACCCTTTTGCTTACAAATTGGAATAAATTCTTCTAATATAAGTGATAAGAAAAATCCGAAGCCATACACTTTCTCCCTTTCCCTTATTTCCAACTGTACTAAATCCATCATTCCAATCTCCTGAGCCGATTTTTGGTAGACCATTTTCACCAAAATTTAAACTTCTTTCAATTGCCTTTATACAATGTTCATAAATACTTCCTTCTTGCTCAGATGGCAAATATTTTTCATATCTTTCATCTTCATTTTCATTTAATATTTTTCCTGTTAAATAATTTGTTTTGATATCTAATATAGTTTCATCTCCTGTAAATTTGATATATTCTATTACTAAATATACAAGCCAAAGTAAGTCATCTGAAAATCTTGTTCTAATCCCTCTTTGATTCTCCTCATGCCACCAATGCTCTACATCTCCTTCAATAAATTGATGTTTACTATGCTTTATAATTTGATTTTTTAACATATCTGTACTTAAATATTTTAACCCTATTGTGTCTTGAAGTTGGTCTCTAAATCCGGTAAGCTCCACCTGATTGATAATATCCTGTTTTTCCATACAATCTACTTGTTATAATTTGATAAACTGCCCAACCATTTAATAATATATTTGTAGATTCTAAAGGTGTATATACTTGCAGTCTTTCTAAAAATTTCTTCCAAGAATTTTTTATTTTATTTTGTTCTTCCCTACAGTTACTAATTTTTTGGTATTTATATGCTATATTTTTGCAATCTAAAAGATCTTCTTCTGCACCTAATATTATTGAAATTTCTTTGCTTTCGAAACTTTCTAATTCAATTTCAATTTCATATGCCATACAAGGATTTTTACCAAGTGAACCTTGGTTATTTAAAGATACCCTTTTTAAAGCTTCTGGATTTGCTATTCCACCTTCTCCTAAAAATGATTTTTTATCTCCTGTATATGATTTTATTTTTTCACTTGATGATATATATATAGTTGTTTTTTCCATTTCTTCTTTATATAAATTTTTAGCATATATTAAATTATTATTAACATCAAATTTCACATCAATATATCCATCTGTTTTATTGCTATTTTCACCAATCACTGGTTTTATATAATAATATAATTTTAATTTCTTTTTCGTTGCTGTAGTATTTTTTAAATTTAATATTGAAATTTTAGAACTATCTTCTTTTGGCACAAATACTTCTAATTCTTGTTCTATTCCATTACTTTTATGGATATATTTACAATAGCCATATCCATAAATAACATTATAATTTCTATAGTCTGGCATTGGATTTAAACCTAATGACCATTCTTTTAGTGTTTGCATATCTTTTAAATAAATTATTTCAGATGGGTTATCATAAATTGGATCATTTTCCCAATTTGATATTCTATTTAATCTACAATTTTTGTACCAAGTATATCCTCCCATACTTTCTGTTACAACTGTTCCAAATTTTTTATTTGCCATTATATGGCTCCATACAGTTGGCAGACGGTTTTGCGTGTTTATGCGTATTAAATACTCTTTTCCGTTTTCTGAAAATCCACCATATTCATTATAATATTTCAAACTTTCTTTATTTTCTAAAATATCAATATCATCATTTGTTTCTTCAAAAAATGTTGGCATTGTATTTTCTTTTCCTATTTGTTCATAATTTTCTAAATATTTTTCTTCTAATGATTTAATATTATTTTTTAAATTTCCTTTACTTGTATCAATATTAATTATCGCTAAAAACTCAAGTAACTCTATATCTTTTCTATTTATTTCACTTTTGAAAAGAGTAAAAATTCCGCCTTTTTGATTTTTTAAATATCCTAATTGGCAATTTAAAATCGTTCCATCTATTTCTTCTCTAACATAATTTTCATAACTATGTTTTTCTTCATCTAAAATAACAATTTCTGTTTGTATATTTTTCATTCTAAAAAATTCATAAGCATTTAATACTTCTTTTACAACATAAGCTTCGTTTACATTTTTTACTTTTACTAAAATAATTGGTAAATCTCCTGATATTCCATATTTCCATAAATCACTTTGTTTGTAATTGTTTCGAATATTTAGATTTTCTATATTTTGAGATTTAATAGAAGAGTCAAATAAAATATAAGATAACATTTTTTGATAAATTGTAATATCTGTTCCTTTTCTGTTTAAATACCTACTTTCTTCTTCAACTCTAGCTTTTGATATTTCAAATTCTTTACTTACATTTTGATTAGATTGATATTTTTTAATGTTTTCTATTATTTCTTGTTCGTTGTTACCTACTGATAATATAAAATCTAAAACTGCTTCTTCTTGTGGTTTTACTTTTATAGTTCTTTTTAATGCTACAATTGACTTAGTTACTAGGCCTGTTTTCTTAGATAGTGGAATAGAATTTTTTATCATACTTGGAATATTTAAATTTCCTCTTCCTATAAACTTTTCTGCATCAACTTCGTATTCATAATCCCCAACTGTTTCACTATTTGTGGATAAGTTTGCTGCTAAATAATATTTTTCTTGATTTTTTTCTCTATTTTTTCTTTCGATTATAATGCTATTTGTGTCTTGCTCCCATTTATTTATTAAAAATAGATTGTTAAATACAGGGTGTGCATAGTCTTGCTCTTTACTAGATAATACCGGCTCAAAATAAGATGTTACCTCTAAAATTTCTTCTTCATTTCCTTGGTTTTCTATTATAATTCTTCTCAATTCTACTGGTTCAGATGAACTTATTGTGGTTTTAATTGTTGTTTTTATATTTCCTGATGTAATTTCTTGTTCGCATTTATCTGGCATAAAACTAATTTGGTACTGTTCTTCTTTATTTTCGTTAAAAGAATAATTAGAACTCCATATTTTTTTTGTTTTTATATTTTTTATTGTAAAAAATATTCCTTGTGGATTATCATGATTTTTATTAAATCGATTTATATAAATATCTTTGTATTTACTAAATCCTTCTCCTTTTTGATCCATAGCAATAGTATAATCTTCACTTGATATAACATTTCCGGGTTATTAGTCTTTCATCAATTTTCTTATATGTTGTTTGAATATAATTTTCATAATCACGATATTTTAGTTTTTCTACTTTTTCTTTCTTTTCTTTTGTTATAATTGCTGTTTCTGGC
>CANRFX010000022.1 GCA_947629995.1 uncultured Clostridia bacterium
CAATAACTTTTACTTTGAAAAAATTCCATATTCAAAATTTATAATATAAAAATGTACACACTGATTTGTCCAAGCTCCAAAAAAATGTCAAAAATATGTTTGACATTTTTTTGTTTGTATGATATTATAATGACAAATATGGGAATGGAGTGATAAATATGCCAAGAAAGAGACCAGAATTAAATAAAAGAGAAAAAGCTATATTAAAATTTATTGAAAAACAAATTATGACACAAGGATATCCACCATCAGTAAGAGAAATAGGAAAAGCAGTAGGTTTAAGTTCAACAGCAACAGTACATGGGTACTTAGCAAAATTAGACGAAAAAGGGTATATAAAAAAACAAGACAAAAAAGGAAGAACCCTAAGATTATTAAAAGGTGGTTCAGGAGAACCAAAGAAAACATCAAGCAAAGACTTCTATACACAAAAAGAACTAGTAGAAGTTCCAATAGTAGGTAGAATTACAGCAGGAGAGCCAATTTTAGCAGTAGAAAACATAACAGACACATTTCCTATTCCAATTGATTTTGTTGGAAACTCTGAAAGTTTTATGCTTACTGTTAGGGGAGAAAGCATGATAGAAGCTGGAATTTTAGATGGAGATTACATATTAGTAAAAAAACAAAACACCGCAAACAATGGAGAAATTGTAGTTGCGCTAATTGGAGACGAAGCAACAGTAAAAACATTTTATAAAGAAAAAGACCATATCAGATTACAGCCAGAAAATTCTTCAATGGATCCAATTATTGTACCAAATTGTGAAATTTTAGGAAAAGTTGGCGGAGTATTTAGAAAAATGTAGAAAATTCACTAAAAATTCACATAAATAAAGTTGACAAATAAGCACTGTATCAAATATAATTTAAGATACAGTGTTTATTTATTAAAAGTAATTTAAACAAAAGTGAAAATAGAAATAAAAAGATAAAAATAAAGTGGGAAAGGAAAAAACAATGATTAAAGTCTTAAAAAATTTAAAACAATCATTTTGGTCAGTTGTTATAATTATAATTTTGTTATGTGTTCAAGCAACAGCTGATTTAGCATTACCAGATTATACTTCTAAAATTGTAAATGGAGGAATTCAAGCAGGTGGAATTGAATCAGCAGTACCAGAAATAATATCTAAAGAAGATATGGAAGAGTTGCTATTGTTTACAGACAAAGACGGAGAAATCTTAGATAAATATTCTTTAGTTGGAAACGAACTAAATACATCTGAAACTAAAACAAAAAATAAGTATTTAGGCAAAGAAAAAAATATAGAGCCAGATTCAATATACATATTAAAAGATATCAATGACAGCGAAAAAGAAGAATTTGAAAAAATAATCTCTACACCACTCATGATATTAACAACTATCCAAGACGAAGCGACTGCAAATCAAATCAAAGAAAAAATGACAGAAGGTATGACTGAAATTCAAAAGCAAATATTTGCTTCACAAAGTTTAATGGAGCTTATCAAAGGAATACCAGAAAACCAAAGAGACCAAATTTTATCAAGTTTTACAACACAAATAGAGGAAATGTCGGACTCAATTAAAAGCCAAGCAGCAATCAGTTCTGTAAAAACAATATACAAAAATGTAGGAGTAGATACTGATAAACTACAAAACAATTATATCTTATTTACAGGATTGCAAATGCTAGGAGTGGCTTTAATTAGTATGGTATCTGCTGTCATTATAATGCTATTGTCAGCAAGAGTTGCTGCTAAACTTGGAAGAACCCTAAGAGAAAAAGTATTTAAAAAAGTAACTACCTTTTCAAACAAAGAATTATTAGAATTTTCGACAGCATCATTAATAACTCGTACCACAAATGATGTTCAACAAATACAAATGTTACTTGCCATGTTATTTAGAGTAGTAGTATATGCACCAATTATGGGAATAGGTGGTTTTACAAAAGTACTTACAAATACTGATAATAGTATGGCATGGGTAATTGGAATTGCTATTTTAGCTATCTTATTTGTAATAATAACATTATTTATTGTTGCTATGCCAAAATTTAAAAAACTACAAGATTTAATTGATAGACTAAATCTTGTATCAAGAGAAATTTTAACAGGTTTGCCAGTAATTAGAGCATTTAATAAGGAGAAAAAAGAAGAATCAAGATTTGAAAAAGCAAACTTTGATTTAATGAAAACAAATATTTTTGTAAACAGAGCAATGTCTATGATGATGCCATTATTAATGTTTATTATGAATTCAATTGCAATATTAATTATATGGGTAGGAGCTCATAGCATAGATCAAGGATTAATACAAGTAGGAGACATGATGGCATTTATCCAATACACAATGCATATTGTTATGTCATTCTTAGTAATTTCAATGATTTCTATTATGCTACCAAGAGCTGCAATATCTGCAAAACGTATTAATGAAGTAATTGAAACAGAAGAAAGTATAAAAGATGCACCAAAAACAAAGAAATTTGATACAAATAAAAAAGGATTAGTAGAATTTAAAAATGTATCTTTCCGTTATCCTGATGCTGATACAGAAATATTATCAGATATTAATTTTACAGCAAAACCAGGTCAAACAACGGCAATTATCCGGAAGTACTGGAAGTGGAAAATCAACAATTGTAAATTTATTGCCAAGATTTTATGATGTAACAGGAGGAGAAATTTTAGTAGATGGTGTAAACATCAAAGAAGTTACTCAAAAAGAATTAAGAGATATTATTGGATTTGTACCACAAAAAGGAGTGTTATTTTCAGGAACAATTGAATCAAACATTAAATATTCAGATGAAAATATGTCAGATGAAAAAATGTATGTAGCAGCCCAAATAGCACAAGCAACCGAATTCATAGAAGAAAAGGAAAAGAAATATAAAGATCCAATTTCACAAGGTGGAAGCAATGTTTCTGGAGGACAAAAACAACGTTTATCTATTGCTAGAGCCATTGCAAAAGATCCAGAAATATTTGTATTTGATGATAGCTTTTCTGCACTAGATTTTAAAACAGATAGTAAATTAAGAGAAGAATTATCAAAAAGAACAAAAAATAAAACAGTTATTATTGTAGCACAACGTATTAACACAATTTTAAATGCAGATCAAATTATTGTATTAGAAGAAGGAAAAATAGTAGGAATTGGAACACATGAAGAATTATTTGATAATAACGAAACATACAGACAAATTGCACTTTCACAATTATCAGAAGAAGAATTAAGAAAGAAAGGAGACAACTAAATTATGCCAAGATTAAGACAAACTACAGAAAAGCCAAAAAATTTCAAAGCAACGACAAAAAAATTAATTACAAAGTATTTATCAAAATATAAAATAGCATTATTAGTTGTTTTTGTATTTGCAATTGGAAGTACAATTTTTACAATTATTGGTCCAAAAATTCTTCGGAAATGCAACAACAGAAATTTTTAATGGAATTATGAATAAATTATCAGGTGGAAGTGGAATAGATTTTGCAAAAGTAGGACGGAATTGCAATTACTTTGTTAATTTTATATATCATAAGTGCAATCTTTGCTTTTATCCAAGGCTTTACAATGACAGGGGTATCACAAAAATTAACATATAAATTAAGAAATGATTTGGCTATAAAAATAAATAAATTACCAATGAAATATTTTGATACAAAAAAACATGGAGAAGTATTATCAATTATTACAAACGATATTGATACACTAAGCATGAATTTAAACCAAAGTATTACACAAATTATTACATCAATTTGTACGATAATTCGGAATATTAATTATGATGCTTTCTATTAGTTGGCAAATGACAATTATTTCTTTAATAATTCTTCCAATAGCAGGATTATTAGTGAAAATAATTGTTGGAAAATCTCAAGGATTTTTCCAAAAACAACAAGCATATCTTGCAACTGTAAATGGTCAAGTAGAAGAAATTTATTCAGGATTAAATATTGTAAAAGTATTTAATGGAGAAAATAAAGTAATAAAAGAATTTGAAAATGCAAATGAAGATTTATATCATTCAGGCTGGAAATCACAATTCTTATCACGGATTAATCCACCCAATTATTAATTTCATTTCTAACATTGGATATGTTGGAGTTGCAGTTTGCCGGAGGATATTTAGCAATTAATGGAACTATAACAGTTGGAAATATTCAAAGTTTTATACAATATAATAAGCAATTTACAAATCCATTAAACCAAATTGCACAAATATCAGCAACTCTACAAGCAATGATTGCAGCAGCAGAAAGAATATTTGAATTTTTAGAACAACCAGAAGAAATAGAAACAAAAAAAGGAGAAATTGATACAGATTCTTTAAAAGGAAATATAGAATTTAACCATGTAAAATTTGGTTATAACCCAGAAGAAATTATTATAAAAGACTTCAATGCTAATATAAAAGAAGGGCAAAAAATAGCAATTGTTGGACCAACAGGTGCTGGAAAAACAACAATGGTTAAATTATTAATGAGATTTTATGATGTATTAAGTGGAGAAATCTTAATTGATGGGCATAATGTTAAAGATTTTGAAAGAGGTAAGCTTCGTAAAATGTTTGGTATGGTTTTACAAGATACATGGTTATTCGGAGGAACTGTAACAGAAAATATTAAATATGGAAATGAAAATGCAAATGAAACACAAGTAATTGAAGCTGCTAAAGCAGCTCACATTCATCATTTTATAAAGACATTGTCAAAAGGATACAACTCTATATTAAACGAAGAATCTAATAATATATCAGCAGGACAAAAACAATTACTTACTATTGCAAGAGTAATTTTAGCTGACCCCAAAATATTAATTTTAGATGAAGCAACGAGTTCAATTGATACTAGGACAGAAATACAAATTCAAGATGCTATGGACACTTTAATGAAAGGTAGAACTAGTTTTATTATTGCACATAGATTGTCTACAATTAAAAATGCTGATTTAATATTAGTTATGAATCATGGAGATATTATAGAACAAGGTACTCATGAAGAGCTACTTGCAAAAAATGGATTTTATGCAGAATTATACAATAGTCAGTTTGAAGAAGTAGAAGATTAAAGGTGTTTTTTGGGACGGGGCAAAAAAACACCTTTCTAATTAAAAAATATTAAAAAAATAAAATATAGTTAAACTCAAAATATAGTTAAGGTGTTTTTTTGCCCCGTCCCAAAAAACACCAGTAGGAGACAAACTATGAGTAATGTGGAATGGACTAAAGAACAGCAAGATGCAATTTATGAAAAAGGATCTAACATATTAGTTGCAGCAGCAGCTGGGAGTGGAAAAACAGCAGTTTTAGTAGAACGAATTATTCACAAAATAATAGATGAAAAAATAGATATTGATAAACTACTAGTTGTTACATTTACTAATAGTGCCGCTTCTGAAATGAGAGAAAGAGTATTAGATGCAATTTATAAAAAAATTGATGAAAATCCAGAAAACGAAAATTTACAAAGGCAAATAACATTATTAAATAAATCAAGTATTTGTACCATTGACTCTTTTTGTTTAGAAATAATTAGAAACAACTTTTACGAATTAGAAGACATATCTCCAAATTTTAGAATTGCTGAGCAAGCAGAAATAGAATTACTAAAACAAGAAGTATTAGAAGATATATTTGAAAACAAATATGAAATAGAAGATGAAGATTTTATAAAATTAATAAAAACATACACTAGTTATAAAGATGATACTCCATTAAAAGAATTAGTTTTAAAAATATATTCTTATATACAAAGTAATCCATTTCCAAGACAATGGTTAGAAGATAAAATAGAAATGTTTAATATAAACGAAAATCTATTAGAAGAAGATTTTAGTAAAACATTTTGGGGGGATATACTATTAAAGCAGGTAAAAGAGGAAGTAATTGATAGCATTTTGAATTTAGAAAAAATAGAAAAAAGATTATCTTTAGAGCCAGAACTAGAAAGCTCTTATCAAACGATAAGGAAAGATATTGAGCAATTAGAAAACTTGAAGAATAATTTAAATAATTGGGATAAAAGTTATGAAATAGCAAATAATATTAAATTTGTAAGCTGGCCAAATAAAAAATCTACTTTAGAGATAAAAGAACAAGCAAAAAATGTAAGAGATGAAATAAAAAAGAAGATGCAAAAAACATTTAGTAAAACTTTTATTTACAATTCTAAAGAAGCAATTAAAGATATAAAAGATATGTATAATATTTTAAGCAAATTACAAAAATTAATACTAGAATTTGACAATGAATTCTCCAGAAGAAAAAGAGAAAAAAATATTGTAGATTTTAGTGATATTGAACACTTTGCATTACAAATACTAAACCGGCTCTAAAGAAGTAATTGAAAAATATCAAAACAAATATGAAGAAATAGCAATTGATGAATATCAAGATAGTAACTTAGTGCAAGAATATATTTTAACTTCTATTTCAAGAGGAAATAATATTTTTATGGTAGGAGATGTAAAACAAAGCATTTACAGATTTAGACAAGCTATGCCAGAATTATTTTTAAATAAATATGAAACATATCAAAAAAAAGAAGAGAAAAATCAAAATGAAGATTTAAAAATTCAATTATTTAAAAATTTTAGAAGCAAAGAAAAAATATTAGATTTTACTAATATAATATTTCAAAATATTATGAGTAAAACTTTAGGAGATATTAATTATAATAAAGAAGAATATTTAAATTTAGGTAGCTCTTATCCAAAAATGAATATAAAACAAAATGAAAAAGTAGAAATTCATGTCATTGACCCAGAATTAGAAGAAAAAGATAAAGACATTGAAGTAATAGAAGAAATTGAAGACGATAAAGAAGAAAATATTTTAGAAGTAGAACTAGAGGCAAAATTTGTTGCAAATAAAATAAAAAAATTAATACAAAGTAAATTCCAAGTATGGGATAAAAATCAAGGAAAATACAGAGATATTACATACAAAGATATTGTTATTTTGTTAAGGACAACAAAAAGTGTAGCACCTATTTATGAACAGGAAATATTAAGTTTACAAATGCCAGTATTTTCTGATAGTTCACAAGAATACTTAGATTCAATTGAGATACAAACAATATTAAATTTATTAAAAATTATTGATAATCCAATACAAGACATTCCATTAGTTGCTATTATGAGATCAACTATTGGTAAATTTACAGATGATGAACTAATTCAAATTCGTTTAGCAGACAAACAAGATTCTTTTTATAGATGTATGCAAAAAGCAAGACTATCTGTTGATGATAAATTAAAAAATAAAATAGAAAAATTTTTAAATCAATTAGACGAATGGAGAAAAGAACAAGAATATTTAGCTTTAGATGAATTAATTTGGAAAATTTATTCAGATACTGGTTATTATAATTATGTTGGATTAATGACAAATGGAGCATTGAGACAAGCTAATCTTCAAATGTTATTTGAACGTGCTAAACAATACGAAACAGCAAGCTTTAAAGGTTTATACAATTTTCTTCAATTTATTGAAAAAGTGAAATTAAGTAGCAAAGATATGGGGTCTGCTAAAATACTTGGAGAAAATGATAATGTTATTAGGATTATGAGTATTCACAGAAGTAAAGGTCTAGAATTTCCAGTAGTATTTGTATGTGGTATAGGTAAACAATTTAATCTTAGAGATTTATATAAAAATTTAATTTTACAACAAGAATTGGGAATTGGTGTAAAATATATTGATTATGAAAAGCAAATTCAATATGATACTTTAACTAAATCAGCAATTAGAGAAAAAGTTTATCAAGAAACCTTATCAGAAGAAATGAGAGTTTTATATGTTGCACTAACAAGAGCGAAAGAAAAACTAATTATTACTGGAATAACAAAAGATTATAAAAACCAACTAAAAAAATTAATAGACCAAGTTGAAGTATATGAAAAGCAAAATGAAAAAATTAATCCTATTTTATTAAAAAAACAAATTAGATTAATAGATTGGATATTACTTGTATATTTGTATGATACAAAAAAATTTGAAGACATAGCAGAATTGTATTCATACAATAAAGAGGAAGTCTTAGATTTTTGTGAAAAAATAGAAGAAGATAAAGTAGATGTAAAAGAAATTTTAGAAAGAGAAAAAACAGATCACGTAGAAATTGATAAAATAGAACATATCTTAAATAAAAAATACAACTATGAATTAGCAACTAAAATCCCTACAAAATCATCTGTTACTAATTTGAAACAAAAAGAGCAAAAGATTGAAGCTAGATTTGAACAACCTAAATTCACAAGACAAAATGAAGATATAAAATTAACAGGAGCCCAAAAAGGAACTCTTTTGCATCTTTGTATGCAAAGATTGGAAATTAACAAAGAATATGATGAAAATACTGTAAACGATTTGATTAAATGTCTAGTAGAAAAGGAAATTATTACAAAGATAGAAGCAGAAAATATTAATAAGAATTCAATTTTAGCATTTACAAAATCAAAAATATGGAAAGATATGAAATCAGCTAAAGAAATTTATAAGGAAAAACCATTTTATATTACAATACCAGCTAAAGAGATATACGGAGAAGATGTAGAAGAAGAAATTCTTGTTCAAGGAATTATTGATTTATATTATATCAATAAAGTAGATGAAATTGTTTTGGTTGACTATAAAACAGACTTTGTACAAACAGAACAAGAACTAATAAAAAAATATAAAATACAATTAGAATTGTATAAAAAAGCACTAGAAGAAGCTTTAAAAAAGAAGGTTAGTAATGTGTATATATATTCTACATATCTGAAAAAAGAAATTAAAATAAACAACTAACTTCTCAAAAACTTGAAAAAACTAGAAAAATTTGCTATAATATATAAAGTTAAGTAAGAAATGGGGAAGTAAGAATGAAAAATATATTTTTATGGGTATTATTGATAATAGGAATGTTTATACTTTCAGACTTTTTAATAGCTGTTGGATTAAATTCTACATACAAAGATATTGTAAGAAAAGATGAAAATTTTAAAATATCTATTTACCAAGCAGATGCAACATATGTAAATGGAAGAATAAGAGGAATTATAAAAGACACAACAAATATCAATAATAAATATTTAGAAGTAGAACTATATTCTGAAAGAAATATATTAATGGGAAGAAGATATATTGAAATTCAAAATAATGATGATAGTCAACCTTTTGAAGTTTTATTTAGAGCAAAGGATGTAAAATATTACAAAGTAGATATAGTAGATGAGAAAAAGGAAGGACCAGAACTTGAAATTATATCAAAAGAATTAACAAAGCCAGAAATACTTTTAGCAACTGCGATAACATTTTTAATATTCTGGGGATAATAAATATAGCGACCATAAATATTATATGGTCGCTATATTTTAGGATTTACATATAAAGTTTTATTATTCGTATATATTACCATACCTGGTTTTGAACCTTGTGGCTTTCTAACATATTTAACTTCACAAAAATCAACAGGAACATTAGAAGAAAGTTTTGCTTTACTATGATATGCTGTAATTTGTGCACATTGAATCAAAATATTATCATTTGGCATAATATTATTATTTAATTGCAAAATAGCATGGCTTCCATGAATATCTTTTGTATGAAACCAAAGGTCAGTTTTTTTAGCATATTTTAAAGTTAAATAATCATTTTCTTTATTATTTCTTCCAACCAATAAAGTATAATCTTCAATCTTATATTTAATTGGATTGAAAGAAACAGTTTTATTTTTTGTAAGAGAAGATTTCTTTATTTTTTCTTTTTTATGTTTTTTATAAGAATCAACTTTTTCTTTAAAAATAACATTTTCCGAAATTTCTTCGAAAATTTCAGAAACTTCTTCTAGGGTATTTGCTGTTTCTAGTTCATATACAACACTTTCGATATAATCTAATTCTTTTAAAGTTTCTTGCTTTTGTTTAGAAACAACTTCTAAAGCATTTTTTAATTTATTATATTTTTTAAAAAACATTTTAGCATTTAAAGCAGGAGTATATTTATCATCTAAAGGAATAATTATTTTGTTGTTATTATCGTAATAATTTTCAAGTTGAATTTCTTTCATGTTTTCATTTTTTATATGATACAAATTAGCAGTAATCAATTCTCCATATAATTTATATTTATCCATATCTTTACAAGTTTCTAATTTTGCATCAATATTTTGAAGCTTTTTTTTATATTTTTTTAAAGTTGATAAAATCATTTTTAAAATACTATCACGATAAATTTTAAATTCTTCACCGAGTTTCTTTTTCATAATAAAAATCATCTAAAAAGAAATTTAAATGAAAAGGACTATCATTTTCTAGCTGTTTTTCGGTTAAGACATAGTCTTTTTTTCCAGAATCTATTATAATAAAATCTAATGAATTATTATCAGTCAAATTTATAATATTTTTAATATATTCATATAACTTTTTAACATTATCATAATTAAGATTAGTAATATTAAGACGTTCAAGAGATGCAGTTACAAAAGATTTGCTAATACCATTAAAGACATCACTAATTTCTTTAGAGGAAAGTTTTTTATAAAAATCTTCAAAAGTTAAACAATCTAAAAAATTATATTTGGAAGTAGTAGGATAAACATATTTAACGTGAGGAACTATACTTCTTAAAGTATCTTCATTATTAATGTGTCTTAGACTATCAATAATTATGTTTTGTTCATCTAATAAAATAATGTTGCAATGTTTTCCCATTAACTCAATTATTAGTTTTTTAGAAATAATATCATCAAAATCATCCAAACCTTCTAAATCAATTATAACTAATCTTTCTAAATTATTGGTAGTAATATTTTTTATATACATACCAATTAAATGTTTACGAAGAAGCATACAAAAATTAGGGGCAGATTTTGGATTTTGTTTTGGGTGTGTAGTTAAATTAATTCTATAATTTTGAGAATCAATACATATATTTAGTAAGTAATGAAGACCAGAAGAATAAAGCCCTAAAATAACAGTATTTTTATTTGGCTCAAAAACTTTATCTATTCTGCTACCTGAAAGATTTTGCAATTCAGATGCAATTGCTTTTGTTACAATTCCGTCAAATGCCATATTATTTTACTCCTTTCTTATATGTTATTTATTATAACATATAAGAATAAAAAAAGCTATTGCTAAAAAAGTTCAAACCTTGACAAATGGTAATTAATTATGATAAAATAACATTTGTTAAAAAAATGAAGAAAGCCAACACAAAGTAGTAGTGTGTTGTCTTTTTAAATGATTTTAAATCAAAGGAGGAAGAAAATTGGAAAAGGAAGAAAATATATTAGGAACAGAAAAAATAGGAAAACTAATTAGAAAATTTTCTATTCCTTGTATTATATCTCTACTTGTTAATTCTTTATATAATATTGTAGATCAAATTTTTATTGGTAATGGTGTAGGTTATTTAGGAAATGGAGCAACTAATGTAGTTTTTCCATTAACAATGATTGGTTTAGCATTTAGTTTAATGTTAGGAGATGGATCAGCAAGTTATTTAAGCTTAAAATTAGGGGAAAAGAAAAAAGAGGATGCGGCAAAAGGTGTAGGAAATGGAATAATATTATCAGTAATTATATCAATATTATTTGGAATTGTTACATTACTATTTTTGCCACAACTATTAAATTTATTTGGTTGTACAGACAATTTAAGAGAGTATGCTTTAAGTTATGGAAAAATTATTGCAATTCGGATTACCTTTTATGATGATAGGTACTACCTTAAATTCAATTATTAGAGCAGATGGAAGTCCTACTTATTCAATGACAACAATGGTAACAGGTGCAATTTTAAATACTATTTTAGATCCAATTTTTATTTTTGTATTTAAAATGGGAGTAGAAGGAGCAGCTATTGCAACAATATTTAGTCAATTTGTTACTTTTTTATTTAACATAATTTATATTAAGAAATTTAAAACTATTACAATAAACAAAGAGATATTTAAGATTAAATTTGATATTGGAAAAAGAGTAATGGCATTAGGAATTAGCAGTTTTATTACTCAAATGAGTTTTGTATTTGTAGTAGCAGTAGAGAACAATTTATTAGGAAAATATGGAGCAAATAGTAAATTTGGTTCAGAAATACCAATTACAGTACTTGGAATTGTAATGAAAATTAGTCAAATATTAAATAGTATTATTATTGGTATTGCAGTAGGAGCACAACCAATTTTTGGCTATAATTATGGAGCAAGAAAATTTGACCGTGTTAAAGAAACACTAAAAAAGGTACTAGGTTTAGGTATTATTATTAGTACAATAGCATTTATTTTATTCCAAACAATACCAGATAAACTAATTTCTATTTTTGGTAGTGGAGACCAAAACTATATGGAATTTGCTTGTTTAGCATTTAGGATATATTTATTACTTTGCATTTGCAATGGAATTCAAATTCCATCTGGAATATTTTTTCAAGCTATTGGAAAAAGTATCAAGAGTGCAGCATTATCTTTGTCTAGACAAATTGTATTTTTAATACCTGCTATGATTATTTTAAGTAGCATATTCGGAATAATGGGAATTCTTTATGGAGGTCCAGTTGCAGATGGCTTAGCATTTATAATTGCAGGAGTATTATTAGTTCTAGAACTTAAAAAATTAAAACCAAATAGTACAATAAGTAATGCTTTAATAGATGATACAAGTACAGATAATAAATTAACTAAGCAAATGGTAATTACAATTTCTAGAGAATATGGTTCTGGCGGAAGATACATTGGAAGACTAGTTGCAGATAAATTAGGAATAAAATTCTATGATAAAGATTTTATAGAAAAAGTGGCTAAAATAACTGGATTATCAGCAGATTACATTGAAAATAATGAACAGAAAAGAGATGCTTTAGCTAATTTAAATAATGGATATTATTTTGGATTAAACAATGCAGATGAATTATTTATAAAAGAATCAGAACTTATAAAAGAAGTTGCAGATAAAGAATCTTGTGTTATTATTGGAAGATGTGCAGATTTTATTTTAAAAGATAGAAAAAATGTTTTAAAAGTATTTGTATATAGCAATATGGAGGATAAAATAGAAAGAGCAACTAATATTTATGGATTTGATAAAAATAATGCAGAAAAAGAAATAAAAAGAATTGATAAATTAAGAGCAAATCATTATAAATATTATACTGAAAAAGATTGGAAAGATTATAGTAATTATGATATATGTATAAATAGTGATGTTTTAGGAGTAGAAAAAGCAGCAGATTTAATTTGCAAAATGGTTCAAGAAGAAAGTTTGCACATTTAAATTTTTTAAGGAGGATATTGACATGAAAATATCAACAAAAGGAAGATATGCTATAAGAGTTATGATGGACTTAGCAATGAATGGAGACGAAAAGTTTATATCTTTAAAAGATATAGCACAAAGACAAGAATTATCTAATAAATATTTAGAACAAATTATAGCAATGTTAAATAAAGCAGGGTTTTTAGAAACAGCAAGAGGAAATAATGGAGGGTATAAATTAGCAAAGAAAGCGGAAGAATATACAGTAGGGGATATTTTAAGAGCAACCGAAGGAGATTTAGCTCCAATTTATTGCCTAACAGAAGACCGGTGAATGTGATAAAAGAGAAAATTGCAAAACCCTTTCTTTTTGGAAAGGATTAGATGATGTTATTAATGACTATGTTGATAGTAAGACTTTAAAAGATTTAATAAAATAATTGTAATTCCTATTGACTTACTAGGAAATATATAGTATAATTCCTACTGAATTAATAGGAAAGGAAAGGGAAAATATGAAAACAATATATTTAGATAATAATGCAACAACTAAAACAGATGAAGAAGTTGTAAAAGCAATGATGCCATATTTATTAGAAAACTATGGTAATCCATCTTCTATCTATAAAATAGGAAGAGAAAATAGAAAAGCAGTTGAAGAGGCTAGAGAAAAAGTAGCAAAAGCTTTAAACTGTGAACCAAACGAAATTTATTTTACAGCAGGAGGAAGTGAAAGTGATAACACAGCAATAAAAGGAATAGCACATAGTTACAAATATAAAGGAAACCATATTATAACATCATGCATTGAGCATCCAGCAGTATTAGAAACTTGTAAGCAACTAGAAAAAGAAGGATTCGAAGTAAGTTATATTGGTGTAGATGAAAATGGAATCATAAAATTAGATGAGTTAGAAAAAGCAATAAAAGAAACAACAACACTAATTACTGTTATGTTTGCAAATAATGAAATTGGAACAATAGAGCCAATTAAAGAAATAGGAGAAATTGCAAAAAAACATAATGTGTATTTCCATACAGATGCAGTACAAGCAGTTGGAAGTGTAAGAATTGATGTAAAAGAATTAAACATTGACAGTTTATCATTATCAGCTCACAAATTTTATGGACCAAAAGGAATTGGTGTATTATATGTAAGAAAAGGAGTTAGATTTGATAAATTTATAAACGGAGGACATCAAGAAAGAAATAAAAGAGCAGGGACAGAAAATGTACCAGGAATTGTAGGTTTAGGAAAAGCAATAGAACTTGCATACGAAAACTTAGAAGAACACAATAAAAAAATAAAAGAATTAAGAGACTACTATGTAGCACAAATAGAAGAAAAAATACCATATATTAAGGTAAATGGCGATAGAGTAAAAAGATTACCAGGAAATAGCAATATCTCATTTAGATTTATTGAAGGAGAAGGATTACTTTTAAACTTAGATTTAAAAGGAATTTGTGCATCAAGTGGTAGTGCTTGTACATCTGGTTCTTTAGATCCATCACATGTATTACTTGCAATTGGCTTACCACATGAAATAGCACATGGCTCTCTTAGAATTTCAATAGGAAAAAATAACACAAAAGAAGAAATTGATTATGTAATTGAAAGTTTAGTAGAAATAGTCGGAAGACTAAGAGAAATGTCACCATTATG
>CANRFX010000023.1 GCA_947629995.1 uncultured Clostridia bacterium
ATTGCCATAATTTCAGAAGCAACTGTTATATCAAATTTGTCATTTCTTGGAACAATATTTTTTTCTCCAGATAATCCAGTTTGTACTTGTCTTAATTGCCTATCATTTAAATCTACACATCTCTTCCATACTATTTTTTCAAATCCTAATTCGTTTCCAAAATAAATATGATTGTCAATTAGACTAGATAATAAATTATTTGCAGCTGTTATTGCATGAATGTCTCCAGTAAAATGCAAATTGATATCTTCCATTGGGGCAACTTGTACTTTTCCACCACCTGTTGCTCCACCTTTAATTCCAAATACAGGTCCTAAAGATGGTTCTCTTAAAGCAAGTATTGAATTTTTTCCTATTTTTCTTAATCCATCTGCAACTGCTATAGATATAGTAGTTTTCCCCTCTCCTAATGGTGTTGGGCTAATGGCTGTTACTAAAATTAATTTTCCATCTTTCTTATTTTTTAATCCTTCGTATACTTCATTTGATATTTTTGCCTTATATTTTCCATATTGTTCAACCTCTTCTTCATTGATTCCTACTTTCTTTGCAATATCAACTATTTTGTCTAATTTTGTATTTTTTGCTATTTCAATATCTGTCATTTTTAATTCCTCCTCCTTTTATACAATTACTCCTACAACTAAACCAATAAGTGCTCCCACAAATACTTCAACTGGTGTATGTCCTAATACTTCAACTAATTTTTCTGATACTTGCACTCCAGTTAAACCTGGTGTTTCAATTAATTTATTTAATAAAGTTGCTTGTTTTCCTGCTGCTCTTCTTATTCCACAAGCATCATACATAACCACAGCCGCTAATATAAATGAAAGGGCAAATATTGGTGAGTTTACTCCTTCGTATTTTCCAATTAATGTTGCGAGACTTACTACCACAGCTGAATGAGAACTTGGCATTCCACCTGCTCCCATAATTCTTTTAAAATTAAATTTTTTTGTTGTGAATAAATCATAAATTAATTTAAATAACTGTATTCCAAACCATAAGAAAAATGGTACATATATGTATTTACTTTGTACAAATGCTATAAAATCATTACTCATTTTTGTTTTCTCCCCTTTTATTCTTCTGTTTCAAAATTTTCTTCTTTTATTTCATCATTTTCTTTAACTAGAATTGTTATTTTTTTCTCTGCGTCTTCTAAAGTTTTATTGCATTTTTTAGAAATTTTAATTCCTTCTTCAAATTTATTTACAGAGTCTTCTAAGCTTAGCTCTCCTTTTTCTAGTTCTTGTACAATTTGTTCTAATTTTTCTATTTGTTCTTCAAAACTTTTTTCCATATTGATTCTCCTTTTATTTTTATTCTACAATTGCAGATTTTTCTCCATCAATAAATTTAATTTCTATTTTATCTCCTTGTTTTAATTGTTCTTTGCTTTTTATTATTTTGCCATCTTTTTTTGTTATTGTATAACCTCTTGCAATTGTTTTTAGTGGACTGTAAGCATCTAACTTTGCTATTAATTCTCCATATTTTGTTTTTTGTTTTTCATATCTTACTTGCATTAAATTTACCAATTGCTTTATTTTTTGATCTATCATTAAGTAGTTTTCTTGTATTCTTCTTGTTGGCTCTTTAAATACAAAACTAGACATTACTTTTTCATATCTTAGCCTCATAATTTCAAGCTTTTTTATCAAAGATATTCTTAATCTATTTTGATAAGTTATAATTTTTTGTTGTAATTCATATATATCTGGTACTGCAAGTTCGGCAGCTGCTGATGGTGTTGGTGCTCTTAGGTCTGAGACAAAATCTGCTATTGTAAAATCTGTTTCATGCCCGAACAGCTGATATTATTGGAATTTCAGAATTATAAATACTATTTGCTACAATTTCTTCATTAAATGGCCATAGGTCTTCTAATGAACCTCCTCCTCGTGCTAAAATTAATACATCTGCTAATCTATTTTTATTCATAAATTGTATTCCTTCTGCTATTTTTTCTGCTGCACCTTCTCCTTGAACTGGAACTGGTAATAATTTAATTACAACATTTGGATTTCTTCTTGTTGAAACATTAATAATATCTTTTATTACTGATCCTGTTTTAGATGTTAATACTCCTATTACTTTTGGCATTAAAGGAATTTTCATCTTATGGTCTTCTTCAAATAAACCTTGTGATTCTAATTTTTGCTTTAATTCTTGAAACTTTGTATATAAATCTCCTAATCCATCTTGCTCCATTGCTTTTCCATAAATTTGGTATACACCATCTCTTTCATAAACAGATACACTACCAAAAAGAAATACCTTCATTCCATCTTTTGGCATGAAGTTTAGTTTTTGGGCATATGATTTAAACATAATACATTTTATTAAAGATTTTTCATCTTTTAACGTAAAATACATATGCCCTGTATAATGATTTTTAAAATTTGATATTTCGCCTTTTACCAGTATATTATTTAAATATTCATCATCTGCTATTTTATTTTTTATATATTGATTTAAATCTGATACTGTTATGGCCATATTTTCATATTTCATTATTCTTATACCTCTTTTACTACTACTGCTAGAATTCCATTTACAAAATTTTTAGAGGTTTCTTCTCCATATTTTTTTGCTAATTCTACAGCTTCATTAATAACTACTTTAAATGGTATTTCTGTATACTTAATTTCATAAATTGCAAGTTTTAAAATTGATAAATCAATTTTAGAAATTCTTTCTATTTTCCAGTCTGTCTTTAGATTTTTTTCTATTTGAGAAGTAATTTCTTTTTTGTTTTTTTCTATGCCATAAATAGCATCTTTGATATATTTTATTGCATTTTTATCTGTTATTTCATTTGCTTCTAAATATAATTTTATTGCTTCATTTAATTTTTTTTGTCTTTGTATTTCTAAACTATAAATTAATTTAAAAGCTTGTTCTCTCATTGCTGTTCTGTTCATTTTATTCCCCTTTTTACATTTTATCAATAAATGATTTTAACTTTATTTTTACATCTTCTTTGTTTTGTTGTACATAATTTCCAATAAAAGCACCTAATACTATAATAACAATTGCTAATATTAAATCATGTAATCTAGTAATTAAAATTAAAAAAGCTATTAGAATACCAATAATTGCCCCTTTATAATGATTCCAAATTTCTTTTAAGTTCATTTATAATCACATTCCTTTCTCTCTAATTTTATATATAACAGTAAAGTTTTTTAATTATCTTCTTGCTTTTTTGGGGCAACTTTTTTTACAGTAATATTTACTTCTTTTACTTCTAAATCAGTTGCAGCTTTTATTTTTTCTTTTATTCTAGCTTGTAAATTTGCGGATAAGTCTTTAATAATAGCTTCTTCATTAATAATTAAATTAATAAAAACTTTTACATTATTATCTTTGTCTAATTCTATTCTAGTTGTAACATCTTCTGCACTTTGAAAATTTAAAGCAACTGAATTAACTAAATTTTCGATTGTTTCTTTTGAAATCATAAGTTTTCCACTTTCATTTTCTAATAATACACCTTGTCTTTCTTTAATTTGTTCTTTTGATGTACTATCAAAAAATATACATTTAATAGATAATAAAATAAATACAGCACTAACTCCAAGTATTACTTTACTTGATGGTTCGCCTACTATAAGTTTTGTTATGATATCACCTACTAGCCCTATATCTAACCATCCAAATACTAATAAGCATAGAATGATAGATAATATTAATACAATATTTGAATAAATAATTAATGCAATTTTTTCTAAAATTTTCATTTCATTTCCTCCTACATTTTTTATATTTTTTATTGTTCCTCTTCTGTGTCTGCTTGTTTTTCACTTTCTTTTGCTGTATCAGTATTTACTCCTTGAACATGTACATTTACTTCTTCTACTTTTAGACCTGTCATATTTTCTACTGCTTTTTTTACTCTATTTTGAATTTCGTAAGCAACGTCTGGAATTCTAGAGCCATATTCTACAATAATATTAACATCTATTTTTGCTGTAGAATCTGTTAGCTCAACTTTAATTCCTTTTGCTAGATTTTTCTTTCCGCTTAATACTTCTGATATTCCTCCTGCAAATCCTCCTGACATTCCAGATACTCCTGAAACTTCAGAAACAGCTACTCCAGCAATAACTGCTACTACATCATTAGATATTTGTATTCCTTCTCTTTCTGTTTTTATTTCTCCTTCTATTTCTACTACTTCTTCTTTTTTCTCTTGATTTTCTTCACTCATAGTGAAATCCTCCTTTCGATATCAAAAAATTGATATACTTGATTTTCCGTAATAAGTATATCAATTTTTTAACGTTTTTACAACTATTTTTGTTAAAATATTTATTCTTTTTATTATATGCATTTTTATATTAATTATTTTATTCAAATATATCAAATTCTTGAATTTGATTACCTCTTAAAAAGTCTTGTATTGGCATTTTTTTTGCGTTTTCACCTTGAATTTCTAAAACTTTTATAATTCCTTCTTTTGCTTTAATAAATATTCCATCTCTTGGGTCAGAAACAAGTACAGTTCCATTTTTTATAAAATCTAAATTTTCTACTATTATCTCGTCTTCTTTTACTATATCTACTTTCCAAAATTTTATTTTCTTACCATTTAAAGTTGTGTATGCTCCCATAATTGGATTTAGTCCTCTTACTAAATTTTTAATTTCTTGTGCTGTTTTACTTTTCCAATCGATTTTAGCCATTTCTTTTGAAAGCATTGGTGCAATAGTAAAATCTTCTCCTTGTTTTTGACGAATTACTGAATTTGTTTCAATTTGTTTTAAAGTTTTTACTAAGAGTTTTCCTCCGAATTTTTGAAAGTTTCTCCCAAAGTTCTCCTGTTGTTTCATCTTCTCCTATTTCTACTTCTTCTTTTAAAATTATATCACCAGTATCTAATCCTTGATCCATGTACATTGTTGTAACCCCAGTTGACTTATCTCCATTTAAAACAGCCCATTGAATTGGTGCAGCACCTCTATATTTTGGAAGTAATGATGCATGTACATTAATACATCCTAATTTCGGAATTTCTAATATTTCTTGTGGCAATATCTTTCCATAAGCTACTACACAAATTACATCTGGTTTTAAATTTTTGATTTCTTCTATAAATTCCTCATTATTTTTTATTTTTACTGGTTGATATATTTTTAAATTTTTTTCTAAAGCAAATTTTTTTACTTCTGATGGTATAAGTTTCATTCCACGCCCTTTGGGCTTGTCTGGATTTGTTACAACTCCTATTATATTATGCCCTCCTGCACTATAAATCGCATCTAAGCTTTCTTTTGCAAAATCTGGCGTACCCATAAATAAAATATTCATAAAAAAATCTCCTTATTTTTTTTCTTCTTCTTCTGGCTCAACATATTCTAAAGTACCTGGTATTATTTTATCCATAAAAACTTCTCCATTTAAGTGATCTACTTCATGGCAAATTGCTTGTGCTAATAGTTCTTTTGCAATTACTTTCACTCTTTTACCATTTCTATCTGTGTATTCTGCTACAACTTCTTCTGGTCTAATGACTTTAGCAAATTGATTTGGAAAACTTAAACATCCTTCTTCTACTTCATGTTCTCCTTTTGTTTTTATAATAACTGGATTAATCATTACAATTGGTCCTTTATTGTCATATAAATCGATTACTAATAGTTTTTTTAATATTCCTACTTGAACAGCAGCAAGACCTACGCCATTATATTTATGCATTGTTTCTATCATATCATCAATTAAAATTTGTAGTTTGTCATCTATTGCTTCTACATCTCTAGATTTCTTTTTTAAGATTTCATCCCCTTCAAATCTTAAATTACGAATTGCCATTTTTTCCCCTTTCCTTTAAATCATATTATTTGGATTAATATCAATTGTTATTCTCGTTGATTTTAAATTTTTGTTATATAATTCTTTTAAAATTTGATTTAATATTTCGTTTAGTTGCTGGTTTGCATTTCCTTTTATGATTATCCTATAACGAATTCTATTTTGAATTTTATCAATTGGTGACGGCATTGGTTTGTAAATTTTAAATTCTTCATCTTTTAAGTTGTTTTTCAAATATTCATAAACCCACATGCTTGTTTGTTTTATTTCTTTTTCTGATAAACTATTAAAATTCAATAATATTATATCGCAAAACGGTGGATATTTCAATTGTTTTCTTAATTGTATTTCTGTTTCATAAAATTTTTCATAATTTTGTTCTTTTGCACATTGAATAGTAAAATTTTCTGGATTATAACTTTGAATTATTACTTTTCCTGGTAAGTTTTCTCTACCGAGCTCTTCCGTGCTACTTGTGTCAATATTTGGAAAGTTCTTTCATTTGCTCTGTAGTCATCTATATTTAATGAACTATCTGCTGCAATTACTCCTACTAATGTAACATTTGGAAAATGATGACCTTTTACCACCATTTGCGTTCCAATTAAAATATCTATGTTTTCATTTTTAAATTGATTTAAAATTTTTTCATGAGAATTTTTTTTTGTAACTGTATCTACGTCCATTCTAATAGTTTTGCTATTTGGAAATTGTTTGTGGATTTCTTGTTCCAATTTTTGTGTTCCTGTACCAAAATATCTGATTTTATCACTTTGACATTTTGGGCATATTTTCACAATTTCTTCTTCATAACCACAATAATGACATTTTAATTTATTTTCATAACTATGATATGTCATACTTATATTACAGTTTTTGCATTTTACTGTATAGCCACAATTTCTGCACATAATAAATGTTGAATATCCTCTACGATTTAAGAATAAAATTGTCTGTCTTTTTTGTTTTAAGTTTTCTTCAATTGCTGTGTATAAATCTACACTTAACATTGAATGATTTCCATGTAGTAATTCTTCTTTTAAATCTACTATTTCTACTTTTGGTAAAAAAGACTTATTCGCTCTTTTTTTTAATATTAAACATTCTATATCAGATTTTTCATTTTTTGCATTTGTGTAAGTTGCAATATCAGGTGTTGCACTACCTAAAAGTAATGGCAAGTTACGTTGTTTTGCTATATATGTTGCCACTTCTTTTGTATCATAACGAGGATTTGCCTCAGATTTATAAGAACTATCATGTTCTTCATCAATAATTATAATTCCTATTTTTTCTGCTGGTGCAAAAATTGCAGAACGAGCACCTATAACAATTTTAGCTTTTCCGCTTCTAATTCTTTCCCATTCATCATGTCTTTCTCCAATAGAAAGTTTACTATGTAAAACTGCGATGTCTTCTTTACCAAAACGAGCAATGAATCTATCTAACATTTGTGGTGTTAATGATATTTCAGGCACTAATAAAATTGCTGTTTTTCCTTTTTCAAGAGATTTTTGTATAAGTTGTAAATAAATTTCTGTTTTTCCGAGACCCTGTTATACCATATAATAAAAATGTTTTATATTTATTTTCTTCTAAACATTTTTCTACTTTTTTATATGCTACATATTGTTCTTCTGTTAAGGTAAGTTTTTTAGTTTGTTCTTTTTTCTTAATTTCTTCAATATCTTTATTGTTTAATGGATTTCTTTCTATTTTTTCTTCTATAATTTCTAAATATCCATTTTTGCATAAAGTTTGTATATTACTTCTTGAACAATCTGTGAACATTTCTACTTCTGATATAGTTGCTCCTTCATTATCTCTTATAAAATCAAGTATTTTTTTTTGCTTTTCTAATTTAATTTTTCCTGTTTCAATTTCAAATTCAATTTCTTCTATTGTTTTTGCCAAATACAAACATTTTATTTTTTTATCTTGTATTCGATTTTCTTTTTCTTTTGCCCTAGTTCCTGGTGTTAACATTAGTTTTATACAATCTGAAACATTAGAAAAATACCTTTTTGCCATCCATTTTGCTAAATCTATTTGTTCATCTTTTAATTGTTCTTCTAATTTAATAATATCTTTTAATTTACTTTCAAAATTTGTTTTTTCTTTTAATCTAACAACAAATCCTTCTGCTATTTTTTCTGCTTTTCCATTTCGAAATGGAATTAACACGTTGCTTCCAAGCAAAATTAGTCCCTCAAGTTCTTTTGGGACATGATAATCAAAAGTTCTATTTAGTTTTTTTGCTGATCTATTAATGATTACTTCTGCTATCATTTATTTTCTCCTAATAAAGACACGAGATAATTCTCATGTCTTACTTATTTTCTAATCTTTTTTCATTTTCTATAATAGACATAATAATTTGTACGGTTTTTTCTAAGTCGTTATTTTTTAATACATAATCGTATAAATCAATTCTAGATTCTTCATAATCAAATCGATTTAATCTTAATTTAATTTCTGCTGGACTAGGCTTGTCTATTCTATTTTTTAGTCTTTCTTCTAATTCTTTTTTTGGAACTCGTAAAAAAATTGTAACTACTTTTGTATCATTTTTTAATAATTCTTTTAAATGTTCTGTACCATTTACATCAATATCTTTTACAATAATTTTCCCACTTTTAATTTTATCATTTAATAATTTTCTAGAAGTACCATAATATTGATTATGATGAACATCATATTCATAAAGTTCTTCATCTTTTATCATTCTTTCAAATTCTTCTCTATTTACAAAAATATAAGTTTCTCCATCTATATCTCCTGGTCTTTGATTTCTTGAAGTGATAGATGGAAGTGATTCTACATTATCCATTCTTTTTATAAGTTCTTTTTTTATTGTGTCTTTTCCTGCTCCTGCTACACCAGATAATATAACTAACATATTGTGACCTTCCCTTCTGCAATTTCATTAGCAGCAAGTGTTACTGGAGATTCTTCTTTTGCTGTTGTTTTTACGTTATCTCCTGATGCAATTTGTCTTGCTCTTTTTGCAGTTGCAATTACTAATTCATATCTGTTTTGTGCTTTTGTTAATAATTCTCCTACTGTTGGTTTTACAATCATTTTTTTATCCTCCTATTTATAGTTTATTTATATCATCTTGAGAAATTGTTTTATCAATTCTTCCTCCTACTGTTTCTGGTTGAACTGCAGACAATATTATATGACCTGAATCCATAATTAATACTGCTCTAGTTCTTCTACCATAAGTAGCATCTACTGCTGTTTTATTATCTTTTGCCTCTTGCACCATTCTTTTTATTGGTGCTGATTCTGGGCTTACAATAGCAACAATTCTTTCTGCTGATACAATATTTCCAAAACCAATATTTACTAATTGCATTAATCCCATCTCCTTTTCTTATTCAATATTTTGTATTTGCTCTCTTATGTTTTCAATTTCTGTTTTTATATTAATAACTTCATTTGTTATTTCTAATGAATTTGCTTTTGAGCCAATTGTATTGGTTTCTCTATTCATTTCTTGAATAATAAAATCTAATTTTTTTCCAACTGGTTCTTTTGAATCTAAAAGTTTTTCAAGCTGTGCTATATGACTTTTTAGTCTTGTTACTTCTTCTTCAATTGAACATTTATCTGCATAAATTACAACTTCTTGAGCTAATCTTGATTGATCTATTTCTTGATTTTTTAGTATTTCTTTTATTCTTCCTTCTAATTTTACTACATATTCCTCAATAAGTCCAGTAGAAAATGCAGATATTTTTTCTGTTTTCCCTTTTATTAACTCAATTCTTTTTAATAAATCTTCTGCTATTTTTCTTCCTTCTTGCTCTCTCATTTGTGATAAGTTATCTATTGCTTTATTTACTACTTCTAAAAGTTCATCTTTTATTGTCTCGTCTTCTTCTTTATTTTTGATATTTAATACATCTGGAAATTTTGATATTTCAGTAACTTCGATATTTGACAATATTCCTTCTTGCTCTGCTAGTTTTTTTAATTCATCAATATAAATTTTTGCAATTCCAGTATTTATTTTTATTTCTTTATCTTCACTATCTCCATTATAAAATGTAATAAAAACATCTATTTTTCCTCTTTTTATTTTTGAAGATATTTCTTTTTTTACTTCTTCTTCTAAATAGCTTAAAACTCTTGGCATTTTTATGGAAATATCAGAGTATCTATGATTTACACTTTTAATTTCTACTTGATATTCTTTTAGTGCAAAAATTTCACTCGCCTTTCCATATCCTGTCATACTTTTAATCATTTTTAATACCTCTTTTATTCTTTATTTTTATTTGTATTTTTCCTTTTTGTTCCTTTTTTAGGAAGTTCATCTACTTTTTTTCTATTCGTTGATTTTGATTTAGTAGTTTTTGATGATGTTGTTGTTTTTGATACTTTTGATGTAGAAGGATGTTTTGCAGTTTTTGATGTTGTTTTTTTCTTTTTTACAACTTTTTCTGGTTTTTCTATTTCATCTACTTTTTCAACTCTTTGTTTTTTCTTTACTGGTCTTTTTTCTTCTTTTTTAGTTTTGCTTATTTTTTCTCCTGATTGACTTGTTGTTTTCTTTTTTTTCTTTTTTCTAACTTCTGTATTATTTTTTTCTTCTCTGTGCTTTTTTTGTTTTAATCTTCCTTCTCTTTCCTCTGGAGTTCTTTTTCTTGCTTCTTTTTTTAATGGTTCATCTTTTTTTACTATATCTGAAATGTCACTTAAACCTTTTAAATATTCTCTTCTTCCTTTTGTATATAAAATAATTGCTTTTAAAACAAAATAAATTGAGAAAATGTAAGATGATGTTAATAAATAAAGTCTAAAATCATATTTAAATAGTGTTATAATATGCATAATTGATAAACTATGCAAAGATATTACAAAAAATTCTATTCCACCCAATGCATCAATTCCACTATCTTCTTTATAAGCTTTCTCTAAAAAGTAAATTCCTATTACTAAAAAAACTCCAGAAAAAACTTTAATATCATTTAATAATCTTTCCTGCCTCATAGCTGTATATGCTAAATTTAATATAATAAAATAAAGTGTAAGGCAAACTGCTTTTAATAAACTTCTAAACATTTTTTTTAGTATTTGTTGTGATATTTCTTTAGGGATTTTCTTATTTTTTTTATCTGATTTGGTTAATTTATTGTTATTGCTTTTTTCTGTTTTTTCTACTATTGTATCATTTACCATTTTAGTTTTTTCTCCTCATTTTCAAATTCATACATAATAATACTTAAAATATTTAATGCCACTGTCTCTGTTCTTAATATTCTATTTCCTAAAGTTACTATTTTTGCGCCCTTTTCTTTTAGTAATTCTATTTCTGATAAATCAATTCCTCCTTCTGGGCCAATCAAAACAGCAATATTTAGATTTTCTTTTTTATTCTTTTTTAAGTTTTCTAATTCTGCTTTTAATGTATTTTCTTTTTCTTCTTCATATGCAATTATTACTATATCATAATAAGTTATATTTTGACAAATATCTTGAATAGAAAAAGGATTATTTATTTTTGGAATTATCTTTCGCCCACTTTGTTTTGATGCAACTTCTGATATTTTTTGCCATCTTTCTATTTTCTTTGCTTTATCTTTTTGGCTTAATTTTACAACACATCTTTTCATTTCAACAGGCGTTATATCGTAAACTCCTAGTTCAACTGATTTTTGAATAATCCATTCCATTTTATCTGCTTTTGGTAATCCTTGAAATATTGTTACTTTAGTATTTGGTTCTGTATTATTTTTTATTTTTTCTATTATTTTTAATTTTATATTTTTATTTTCTAATTTTGTTATCTCACATAAATAATCTTCTAAAGTATCTGTATTACATATATTTAAAGTATCGCCTACTTTTTTTCTTAATACATTTTTTATATGGTTTATATCATTGCCTGAAATTTTGATTTTATCCTCATTGATTTCTTGATTAGTTATAAAAAATTTTGGCATTTTTTCTCCTTTTTATCATTTTTTATCATTGATTAATATTATATGCCATTTTTCTTTATTTTTCAAGTATTTAAAAAAATAAATTGTCGCCGAAATAAAGCTTTTCTAAGTAAGGCATAAAATAAACCCTCCTTGTTAAATTTTTTGTCTAACAATTAGGGTTCACTTCAAATTATAAAGCTTTTTTATATTAATAGTTTTCTGCTTTTATTTCAAAATATGCTCTTGGATGATTACATACTGGGCAAATTTCTGGTGCTTCTTTTCCAATAACAATATGTCCGCAATTTCTACATTTCCAGATTTTGTCTCCATCACGACTAAATACTAGTCCATTTTCTACATTTTCTAATAGCTTTTTATATCTTTCTTCATGCTCTTTTTCTATTTTTCCTACTTCTTCAAATAAAAATGCTATGTGATCAAATCCTTCTTCTTTTGCTTCTTTTGCCATTCTATCATACATATCAGTCCATTCGTAATTTTCTCCTTCTGCTGCTGCTTTTAAATTTTCAGCTGTACTTAAAATGTCTCCTCCTTGTAATAGTTTGAACCAAATTTTTGCATGTTCTTTTTCATTATCTGCTGTTTCTTGGAATATTGCTGCTATTTGCTCATACCCTTCTTTTTTTGCTTTACTTGCAAAATAAGTATATTTATTTCTTGCTTGTGATTCTCCTGCAAATGCCTCCATTAAATTTTTTTCTGTTTTACTTCCTTTTAATTCCATTATAAATTCCTCCTTTAAATTTATTTTAATCATTCTGATTTTAAAACACCTTATTACATAAGTTATTTTTTTATTATCTTTCCCTTCTATTATTTTTATTCTACTACTTTTCTAGCATACCTAATATAATAGAACATTATTATTAGACCTAATACACTAGAGAAAAGTGAACTGATATTTGTTTGATCTTTTGTCAAAGAGATAATCATAGGTATTAAACCTATAATAGCTAGTGCAAAAACTATTGTTGCTAATATTATATTAGCTTTTCCTTTACTTGTTCCTTTTGCTTGGCGTAAACCTGCAATTCCAAGATATACGTCAAATAATACTCCAATTACTGTCCCTCCTATTGTTCCATAAACTGCAATATCTACTACTTTTTCTTCCATTCCACCTAGTTCTTCAGATGCTCCTTCAGTTTGACTTATAGATTCTTCCGTTAATTTTTTTGCATTTTCTCTTAATTCTCCAGTTGCAAATTCTATTCCTATAAGAACTATATTAATGATCGCTAAAATAATGATTATGTAACTAGTTATTTTTAGATTTTTCTTGTGCTCCTCCATTTTTCTTTTTCTCCTTTCTTTTTTTATTTTATTTTTAAATGTTAATAACTTTATAATATATTAAATGCATTTTTTTGTTTTGTCAAATATAATTTATCAAAAAGCTTATCGTTCCCAATCTCCATCTTCTCTTATTTCTTTATTTATTTCTAAACTTTTAGAAATGAAATATGTTGAATCATTTTTCTTTTTATCTATAGAAAATCCTAACTTTTTATAAAATCCCAATAGATAGCTTCTTGCTTCAGCTAATATATTTTTACAACCTATACTTCTTGAATAATTTTCAGCTTTATGTATTAATTCTTTAGCTATTTCTCTATGTATATATCTTTCTTCTACAAATAAACCTTGAATATATGAATAACTTTTTCTCTTGTTTAACTCCAACATTATATAACCAACTATTTCATTCTCGCTCCCGTTATCATTTAACAAAGAAGCAACATATGCATTGTAATTATTTTCTTCACTAAATAATTCATTCCAAATCCAATATCCATATCCGATGTCCAATTCCTACATTACAGCCATGATCATCTAGTAATTTATCATATAAATCATTTATAATTTCCTTATCTTCCTCTTGTATCTTTCTATATATAATATTCATAATCATTTTCTCCATAACTACTATCTATTTTGATAATTATATTATATTTTCTAAAATTTTACAATAGATTAATTATATAATTAAAGATTATACATATTAATGTGTATCGATGCGAAGCGACAGTTACACTCCCAATATGTAATACGGGAATAATTTTATATAAATATAACTATCTAATTCAGATATATCAACAAATACATAAAATATAAGTATAAATATTTTTATAAATTATCAGTATAAATAAAAAAGTTCTTATAGAACTATAAAATTCTATAAGAACACTCAGACTGATGCCAATGACGTAGATATTTACAACTCGCCATTGACTCTCTTGACGATTGATACAAATATCAATCAATTTATTAAAGTATATCATAATTGAGATAATGTTCAATAGCAAAACTAAAAATTCTTTCAAAAATTTGTTCTGTTCGCTTGTTTTTTATTTAAAAATATTGTATATTGGTAAACATAGGAAATGAGAATAAGCAGATGTGGTTTGCCACTTTTAATCCACAACATCAGTTGTGAGAATGGAGGTGGTGCTATGATAGAAGCTGTTTTATTAGAAATAATGTACTTACTTTTATTTGGCTTAGTTGTTGAAACTATTATAGTATTTGCCTTAATTATACTAGTTATAATTTTAAGCAAATAGACAATAAAAAAACACATCTGTACTTGACGGTTAGGTGTGTTTTTTTACATATATAACTGGCAAACCACGTTTGTGGTTCTCCATTTCCTATTTTTATTATAATAAAATTAATTGAAAAAGTCAATAAAAATTGCAATTTATTATATTTTTTTA
>CANRFX010000024.1 GCA_947629995.1 uncultured Clostridia bacterium
TAAAATTTTTTTCACAAAAATTCCAGCGATTTCTCACTGGAATTCTTGTTTTCGGGTTCCTATTTTAGGACGCCCTCCTATTTTTATTTCTTATTAATTTATTTTATAAATATCCATGTTCCTTGTAATGATTTATAACGTTTCAAACTGATGGTATTGCTTTATTACTTCAGGTTTTATCTCTGAATAGACTATCCATGAACTTTTCGGAGTCATTGTCCATGGCGCATTTTCTTTATGTGTTAAATCTACTAATTGTGCTGCTGTTAACTGACCATATTTTTTTAGAGTATTATCAATACTTACTATTTTTTCTGTGCCAGCTTCAGCAAATAATATCCTACTTTTTGCTGGCATTTCTGAAACATTTGCATCTATATCTTCTTTTTCTTCTGTTATTGGTTTATAACCATATTTTTTATATTTTTTATATACGGTATCAATAATTGGTCCATACTTAAATGCATATATTTTATCTGTAAATAATTTTTTGTCTGTATCACATAAATAATCGGCATAGCATAAATATACTAATTTTTGTAATTTCAATTGTGTACATTTTATTTTAGATAGTATATATTTAGCTATATCAATTCCTTCTAATTTTCTGTCTTTCTTAATTAACTTTATGAATTTATCAAGGCCATCAATAACTTCAACACCTTTAAAGAAATGATCTGTCATGCATACTGATTCCCAAGTTGTATCCTCTGCTTGTATCATATGTGTTGAAATAGATACATCTTTTCCACATTCCGTTATAATTTTATCTAAGACTGTTTTTAGTTCCTCTTGGATAGATCCCTCATCAACAATAAAATGTAAAGCGATTCTCTTTCCTAATGAATATGAACTACTCATAAATATAAAATGTGTTATCATTATCTCTTACCTCCTTTATTTTCATTTTTCCATTTTACATAATCTAGTGTAAAAATTCATTTTTTCATCTAATCTTTCATCTAATTGGTTGTTTTGCCAGTTGTTATTTTTTTCTATTTCTTTTAATATTTCTTTCATTTGATTTTTTGATAAATATATTTTTACTAATTCTTCATCTTTAAAAAAATCTTTAGATTGTAATTTTATTTCTTCTCTCTTTGTAAACTTTGGTACTCTAAATTCTAAACATTCATTCATCTGCATATCATTAAAATATAATGCTAAACAAATTACCATTAAAATCAAAAAAGTACCAAAAATTACAAATTTTTTTTTCATTATTTCACCACCTTAAAATTATTCCATTCAAATTGTATATCTATATTATATTCTTTCATTACTTTAAATTTCATGGAATAATAAGCTAAGTTATATAGAGTATATCATATTTTAAATATTTTTTCAATATTTTTACGAATTTTTGTTCTTAAAATTTGAATGTTTTGGATTTTTTCATTTTAAAAGAGCATATTTTTATATGCTCTACTAATTATTTATAAAATCTTTTGATATGCCCAATTGCACTTTTTTCCAATCTTGATACTTGTGCTTGTGAAATACCAATTTCTTCTGCTACTTCCATTTGAGTTCTTCCATCAAAAAATCTTTTTGATATAATCATTCTTTCTTTTTCATTTAATTTTTGAAGTGCTCCTTCAATTGCCATTTTTTCTGTCCACATTTCATCTGTATTTTTACTATCTTTTACTTGATCCATAACATAAATACTCTCTGCTCCATCATTATACACTGGTTCTTGCAATGATACTGGATCTTGTATTGCATCAAAGCTAAAAGCAATTTCTTCTTTTTCCACTCCTAACTCTTTTGCTATTTCTTCTATTTTGGGTTCTCTACTATGTTCTTTTATATATCTTTCTTTAAATTGTATTGCTTTATAAGCTAAATCTCTTACAGATCTACTAACTCTTATACTATTATTATCTCTCAAATATCTTTTTACTTCTCCTATAATCATTGGTACAGCATAGGTGCTAAATTGTACATTTTGGCTTAAGTCAAAATTATCAATTGCTTTAATTAGTCCTACACATCCTACTTGAAATAAATCATCTGCAGATTCTCCTCTACCATAAAATCTTTGTATCACACTTAATACTAATCTTAAATTTCCATTAATAAATGTTGTTCTTGCTTCATTATCTCCTTGTTTTATTTTTATAAATAGTTCTTCTTTTTCTTTTTTACTAAGTAGTGGTAGTTTTGATGTATTGACGCCACAAATTTCTACTTTATTGTTTAACAAAAGAAAAACCTCCTTTGGAATACTTGATAACTTTAGTTTTTCCAAATTTGGTTTTTTTATGCTTTTTACTATCCTATTTTACTAGAAATTTCTTTTTTCATTTTATTAATAATCTTTTTTTCTAGTCTTGATATATAGCTTTGAGAAATCCCGGAGTTCATCTGCTACTTCTTTTTGAGTTTTTTCTTTTCCGGTTTTAAATCCAAATCTCATCTCCATTATATTTTTTTCTCTGCTATTTAATTTATTAATAGAAGCTCTTAAAAGTGTTTTATCAACTTCATCTTCTAAATTTCTTGAAGTTATATCTGCTTCTGTTCCTAAAATATCAGAAAGTAATAATTCATTCCCATCTCCATCTTTATTTAATGGTTCATCAATTGATACCTCACCCTTTATTTTATTACTTTTTCGCAAATACATTAATATTTCATTTTCAATACATCTAGAAGCATAAGTTGCAAGTTTAATATTTTTATTTGAATTAAATGTATTTACACCTTTCATTAATCCGATTGTTCCAATTGATATTAAATCTTCTATTCCTATACCTGTATTTTCAAACTTTTTAGCAATATAAACTACTAATCTTAAATTTCTTTCTACTAATTTTTGTCTGACTTCTAAATTATTCTCTTTATCTAACCCCTCTATTAATTTTGCTTCTTCCTCTGGCGATAATGGAGGTGGAAGAGTCTGACTCCCAGCAATATAAAAAATAGGAAGATACTCTATTTCATTTTCTTCATTTATATATTTTGCACAAATAGTATTTATACCATTTTTTAAAAATTCAAAAATTTTCATTTTGTTTCACTCTCCTTTTAGATGTTTTTTGGGACGGGGTCAAAAAACACCCCTACCCGATTGGATGTTTTTTGACCCCGTCCCAAAAAACATCCATTCCTATTAATGCTCGATATTCTCCTTTTTTTGTTAGTGATTTATTATATATTCCTATTATAATATTTTCTTTTTTTTCTTCTTTATCTTGATTTTTTATTTTTACGTATTCTGCTTTAATTCCTATTAACATACCATTTTGTTTTCCTAAAGAAGAAAAAGGGATTAATTTTAATTTTGATATATATTTTTCTCTTATTTCTTCTGGAATATTACTAAAATCACCTCCTAACAGTTTATCTAAATTATTTAAAATTTCTTTTGGCACACTTTCATATAGGAGAGTATGCTCTACAACTATTACAGGTGTATTACTAATTGGCTCTTTTAACATATTCCCTGTGTCTATCATAGCAATTGTTTTTATTATGTTTTGATTAATTTTTATTTCTATTTCGCAAAACATATCTTTTTTTGTGATTTTAGATTTTACAATGGTAAATCCTGTTAAAATGATTATAAATGCAATTATCGCACCTAACAAAACTGTTTTTAATGGATATGTTCCTAAAAATAATCCATTTCTCATTAAGATTTCTTGTGGTTTTACTATATATATAAGTGCAAATGCCACTCCACCAAATAAAAATGATGTTAAGTAAAATAATAAAAGATCTTTCCACATTTTTTTCATTGTTTGTGGATTAAATGCTATGTATACAATTAAAATTGATAATATTATTTTTAATATAAAATTACTATATAATTCTAAAATCGAAAGATAAGATAAAATTGAATAGA
The DNA here is from genome assembly GCA_947629995.1 of uncultured Clostridia bacterium. Classification (GTDB taxonomy): domain Bacteria; phylum Bacillota; class Clostridia; order TANB77; family CAG-508; genus CAG-269. The sequence continues at coordinate 3,854 of CANRFX010000024.1, forward strand.
TTGCACCTAATAGACTTGCTAAAATTAGTCTTAGGTGTTTTATTTTTTCTTTTAATATGATTCCTGTTGCTAATAAAATAATGTAATTCATTATTAAGTTTTCTATTAACACAATATCAATATAAATAGTCATATCAGTTTCACCTGCATGACTATTATAATTCTTTTATTTTAAAAATACTGTCTTTTCTTATTGTCGAAAAAAAGAAATAATCGATTTTATTCGATTATTTCTTTTGGTTTTTATTATTTTTGTTTTTTCTTATTTCTTAAGAAAGGTGGTATATCTAAATCATTTTGTAATGGATTTACTTCTGAACTAGCTGGTATAGAATTGATTTTCTTTTCCCATGTTTTTGATACAATATTGTCTACACCAATGCTTGTGATTGGGTCTTCTTTTTCAAATCCTGTTGCAATAACTGTAATTTGAATTTCGTCATCCATTGTTTCGTCTGTTACTGTACCAAATATAATATTTGCTTCTGGATCTACGCTTCTTTGTACTAATTCTGCTGCTGTATTAACTTCGTGTAATCCTAAACTAGATCCTCCTGTAATGTTTATAATAACTCCTTTTGCTCCTTCAATTGATGTTTCTAGTAATGGACTTTGAATTGCTTCTTTTGCAGCATCTTCTGCTCTGTTTTCTCCTGATGCTCTACCAACACCCATATGTGCCATTCCTTGGTCTAACATAATTGTTTTTACATCTGCAAAGTCTAAGTTTACAAGTCCTGGTATTGCAATTAAATCTGAAATACCTTGTACACCTTGTCTTAATACATCATCAGCCATTTTGAAAGCTTCTATGATAGATGTTTTTCTATCAATTATTTGTAATAGTTTATCATTTGGTATTACTACCAATGTATCTACTTTTCCTTTTAAACTCTCAATTCCTCTTTCTGCTTGTGATAATCTTTTCTTTCCTTCAAAAGTAAATGGTTTTGTAACAACACCAATTGTTAATATTCCCATTTCTTTTGCTATTGCAGCAACTATTGGCGCAGCTCCTGTACCTGTTCCTCCACCCATTCCAGCTGTAACGAAAGCCATATCTGCTCCTCTTAATACTTCTGAAATTTCTGATTTGCTTTCTTCTGCTGCTTGAGCACCAATATCAGGATTTGCCCCTGCTCCTAGTCCTCTTGTTATTTTTTCTCCAATTTGGATTTTAGTATTAGCTTTAGATCCTTGTAAAGCTTGTCTGTCTGTGTTTATTGCTATAAAATCAACACCTTTTATTCCTGATTCTATCATTCTATTTACAGCGTTGTTTCCAGCACCTCCAACACCTATTACTTTAATGGTGGCTGTTCCATCCATCATAGTAATATTATTGTTATCATCATTGTAATCCATCATTTAGTTTTTCCTCCCCACTATATTTATATTTTTAAAATTAATAACACTTTTATGAGTAAAAGAATTCTTTAATTCTTTCAACTACTGTTTTTAAGATATTTGTATCACTTTTTGTATCAATACTGCTTGATACTGTTTTTGTAAATGGTCTTGCTGCTATATATCTTACTAATGAATAACTTGTTCTGTAAGCAGGTTTTACTGTACTAACTGCTCTTCCTGTTGATATTTTTACAGGTATATTTAAATTAATTTTTCCTGCTACGTCACTTTTGTTTATATTAATAATTCCCTGCCCTGTTAAAATAACATTATTTATTTTTTGCTTAATTCCTTGATTTATAATGTCTTTATTAATAATAGAAAATATTTCTTCAACTCTTGCTTCTATGATTTCAATTAATTCTGAACTTTTTATTGTTTTTGATATACTTTCATTTTTTAATGTATTTAGTGTTATTTCGTTGTCATTGTCTATAAATGATCTTAATGCTAATCCATACTGCCTTTTTAGTTTATCTGCTTCTTCTTCGGAAATGTTTAATACAAGCGCTATGTCGTTTGTTATATTGTCTCCTCCTAATGGTATAGAGTTTGTATAAATAAAACTATTTCCTTCGAATACTCCTATATCAGTATTTCCTGCCCCTATATCTAAAAGCATTACATTGTCTGTTAATTCATTTTTGTCTAATATTAAATTTCTTTCTGCTAAAGTAATTGGTACAATTCCATCTATTTCTAATCCTGCTTTTCTGAAAACATTATTTAGTTGTCTAACATAGTCTTTAGAAGCTAAAATAACTTGTGCACTTATTGTAAAACTTGAGCTTAAACTTCCTACAGGATCTGTTACAACGTTTCCATTGTCTAGCGTTATTTTGTCTGGAACAATGTCTATTAGAGTTTTATTTTCTGGGATTTCTATATCTTTTACTTGCATAATGGCACTTTGTACATCTTTTATAGATATTCCGGAATATTTGTCTTTTGCATCTTTGGTTATGCTGTTTTGTACGATTGTAACATATTTCCCAGGAATTGTTACATATGCTGAATTTATTTTTAAATTTGTTTCTTCTTCAGCATCTTTTATTGTTTTTGCAATGCTTAAACTAATTTCTTCTTCATTTATTATTTTGCTTTTCTTTAGCCCACTACATTTATATGAGGTACTACATATTATCTCAATTTGCCCAAAGTTATTAACTTCACCAACAACTGTACAAACCTTGCTTGTTCCTATGTCTATACCTACAATGATATCACCAATCGCCAAGTTAATTCCTCCATTTTAAAGTAATAATTTTTCTAAATGTATATATATTACATTTTGAGACAAATGTCAATAGAATTTGTTATATTTTTGTAATATTTTTGTAATACTTTTGTAACAAATGTTTTGTTTTGTCACCTATTAAAATAGACTCAACAAAAAAAGAATTAAGCCTTCAAACTTAACTCTTTAATGTAAATATTTTTTATTTATCATCTTCTGCAACTACATCTTGTTTTTGAGTCTTTTCTTTGAATTTTAATGACCATTTATCCACATAATATCTTCTTATTATGGCAAAGTTTGTAAACATTCTTCCTACAAATACAATAATTGCTGCTAAATAAATATCTAAATTCAGTTTTTCTCCCAATATTGTAAGTACAATTGATAATATTGCATTTCCAAAAAAACCTGTTATAAAAATTTTTAAGTCAAATGTTTTTTTAATTACTGAGGTTATTCCTCCAAATACTGAATCTAATGCTGCAATAATTGCAATTGCTAAATAAGTTGAATATGTGTATGAAATCATAGGTGCATTCATTCCCAATATTGCTCCGAATACACAGCCTATTATAACTGCTATAACTACCATTATACTTTCCTCCTATTCCATATATTTTATTGTTATTCCATCACTGTATTTTAAAATTTTTAATTGATTTACCTTTTCAATTGATATATCATGACCTAATTTTTTTAATTCATCTACATAACCACCATTTCCAAGTAAACCACTTTCTAAATATGTTTGGTTTCCTATTGCTTTAATAATGTATGGTGCTAAAATTCTCTGTCCATTGACTTTTATAAATGAATTATTTATTGTAAAAATGTCAGTCATATTAATAATTCTTTCATCATTAATTGAAATCGCTTCTGCTCCTGCTAATTTTAAACTATTTACAATTTGCAATAAATCACTTGCATTAATTTGTCCAGTTTCTGAATTGTCTGTTTCTCTTATAATTACTTCTATTCCTTCTCCTTGTACATCTGTTATTCCTAAAGACATATTAACTATTTCTAACTCTTGTTCTACTAATTCATTTGTTTCTTCATTTGACTCTTTTTTTTGTTTATATTCTTCAATCATGCTTTTAGTTTCTTGATATTTTGCTTCTGTTTCTTCATATTTTGCTTTCCAATTTGCAAGTTCTGTTCTTAATTCTGTTTCTCTCATATTTTCAATTGCCGTAATATTAGTTTGATTTACAATTTTAAATTGCATACACATGACGCAAACTAATGAAAAACATGCAATCGCAATTACAATTGTGAGTGTAATCTTTCCTTTTTTTATCTTTGTTTTCATTTTCTCCCCCTAACTTTATTATTTTGAATTTTTCATATATTTATATGCAATAACACCTGAATATTTTGGTATTGTTATCTTATTTGAAGTTTTTAAATCTACTTCTATTGTTGCATCTTTTAAAATTTGCAAATATCCACCTGGTCTTGATAGGCCTGATAATAATTCTGGTAACCCGATTGCTTTTATAATAAATGGTGCACCTGTTTTTTCTCCGTTTATTTCTATAATATTACCACCACATACTATACTACTTGTCGGAACTAACCTTTGATCATTTATTGAAATTGCTTCTGCTCCTGCATTTTTTAATTCATTTATTATACTTAAAATATCTCCATCATGAATAAGTAAATCGCTACTATTTAATACTTTACTTGCATCTAATTTACTATCATTTAATGTTATAATAACTCCTGGTCCTGTTACATCTGATGCTCCTATCATTTTATTTCCTTGTTTTATTTGTGTCTCTTTTTCTTCTAATTCACTATTATTTTCTGTTGAACTTTGTCTTTCTTTTTCTAATTCTTTTTCTGATTTTTCTAGTTCTCTATAAATATTATCATATCTTTCTTTGTACCTTAAAACTTCTGCTCTTAGTTCATTTTCTCCGAGAATTACTTTGTCCTGCAATTATATTAGATCCTGTTACTGTTTTAATTTGTATAAATATTGCTAATGTTAATGCAAAACACATAACCCCTAAAACAATACTTATTAATCTTTTATTTGTCATTATAGATTTTCCCCTCCTTTATTTTTATACATCAAAATGGAAATAAACTTTAAATCCATTATTTAAATCACCATTTGCATATATTTTACCTGATATTCCTTTTTCTTGCTCAATTATAGAATTTATATATAATATTTTGTTACTTAAATTGCTATTATCGCCTAAATATATTGTTTTTTGTTCTTCTTGCATATATACAGTATATTCGTTTTTATTACTTATATCAATACTTGTTATTTTTGTATCTAAACCATATTCTTTTGTTACATTCATAATTTTTATAATTTGTTCTAGTTTTTCTAAATCTTCTGTACATAGTCTTTTCCCTACAACTACATCTTCTTCTTTTGTTGTAATCCCTTGAATAATCGGTTTTTGTTTGCTGTCTTCTGATATTTCTAATATATATCCTTGATTATTAATATAAGCATATTGTCCTAAAAAATCCACACTATAATCATGTTTTCTCTCTGTTACATCAATTTCTATAGTATTTGGTATTTTTCTATGTATTTTTACATCTTCTAAATAACTATTAGATTTTATTTTTTTTGACACATTTGAACTTATAAATCTAAATATATTCTCTCCTACTTTTAATTCAGATAAACTAATTATAGTTTCTTTGCTCACATTTTCATTATTTATTACTTCAATTTCTGTTATATTAAATATCGGAGAAACTAATGCAAATGTGAGTGTTCCACCAATTAGTGCTAATAATAAAACTATTTTTAAGATAAATTTTATTCTTTTATTTCTCAGTTGTCTTTTTTGCTCTTGTTCTTCTACTTTTTTTCTTTGTTCTCGTTCTTTTTTTATTTTATTTCTATTTGTCATTTGTATTACGTCTTCTGTTTCTTCATAAAAATTTTCTTTTCTTTTTGATTTGTTTTCTTCTTTAATCCTTTTTTCTCGTTCTTTTATTTTCTGCTTATTACTGTTTTTACTATTTTTTTGTGCTTGTCCCTTCATATAATACAAATTAATCTCTTTAGCTTTTTTAGATTTCGTTGTCATTTTTTTCCTCCTTGCTAAAATAATGTTTTTAATATGGTAAGAAGTAGGGCTTTTAATTGATTGCCCTAATTCTTATTCATTTTTATTTCTACTCCTAGTTTATTTAGTTTTTCCTCAAATTTTTCATATCCTCTCAAAATATATTCTATATTTTCTACTTTTGTTGTTCCTTTTGCTACAATTCCTGCCATTACTAAAGCTGCTCCTCCTCGCAAATCAGTTGCTTTTACTGTTGTTCCATATAACTTCCTTACTCCCTTTAATATTGCTGTTTTTCCTTCTACTTCTATTTTTGCACCCATTCTAATTAATTCTTGTGTATATTTATATCTATTTTCGAATAAATTTTCTACTATAATAGAAGTTCCTTTTGATATCGTAAGTAAACTTGTAAATATTGATTGCATATCAGTTGGGAAACCAGGATATGGCATAGTTTTTATATCTACTGCTTTTAATTTTTTTGGTGATTGTAATTCTATTGTATTTTTTTCTATTTTTAGAGTACATCCTGTCTCTTCTAATTTATGAATAACTGGTGTAATATGATTTGGATTTACTCCTTTTGTTAAAATATGTCCTCCTGTCATTGCTGCCATACATAAAAATGTTCCTGTTTCGATTCTGTCTGGCATAATATTATAACTTACATCTTTTAATTTTTTTACACCTTCAATTTGTATAATATCAGATCCGGCACCTTGGATTTTTGCCCCCATTTTGTTTAAGATATTTTGCAAATCTATAATTTCTGGTTCCCTCGCAGCATTTGTAATAATTGTTTCACCATTTGCTAAACAAGCTGCTAATATAGCATTTTCGGTTGCTCCTACACTTGGAAAATCTAAATTTATTTTTTCCCCTGTTATTTTATCACAAGTACAGGTAATATTTCCATAGTTTTTATGAATATTTATTCCTAATTTTTCAAATGCTTTTAAATGTAAATCAATTGGTCTTGTTCCAATATCACATCCACCTGTTTGTGATAATTTGTGGGTACATAAATTTTAAGTGAAATGCTAGCCCTCCGTTTTCATAGAGTTCATTATACATTTCATCATTTAAGTTATATTTTTCTTTTATTTCTGGCGTTATTTCTTTTGAATTAAATACTATGATTTTATCAAATAGTCTTGATAATTCTTCTTTAGTTAGCCCATTTTTCTTAATGTCATCTATTGCTTTGAATATTAGATCTTCTTTATCTTCTAACTTATTTAAAGTATTAAATTTGCTTTCTACTTCTTGCAATTTTTCTTTTTCATATTTTATTTTCTTTTCTAGTTCTTGTTTTTTGTCTTTATATATAAATTCAGGGATTAAATCGTTTAGTTTATCTTCATATACTTGCTTAAATTGTTTTTCTAATTTTTCTAAAGTTTGTTTTGATTTGTTTAAGTTCTTTTCAAGTGATGATTTATTAGTTGATATTGCCTTTGTGTTATTCATTACAAAACTTTTAAATTCTGGATTACTTACTAAATTATCTATATATGAGTTTACTATTTGGTCTAGATATTCTATTCTCATTCTGTGTGGTGTGCATCCATAATTCTCTCTTATATCTTTTATTTTGCCTTCATTACTATATTTTTTACAAATGTAACTGTCTGGTCTTTTTCTTGCACCTGTGCTTCCTTTTCTTTTATACATTGGTGTTCCACACCTTCCACAATATAAAAGTCCTGAATATAAATTGTTTTCTACATCTACAAATTTAAAACCATTGTTTATTTTATCACTTTCCTTTTTTCTTTTTGCTCTTATTCTTTGCACTTTTTCAAACAATGCTTTATCAATAATTGGTTCGTGATGATTCTCAATTATAGTCCATTCTTGTTCTGGCTTTACTCTTGTTTTTTTAGATTTAAAACTTAACTTTTCTGTTCGCCCTCCTACATAGTCTCCAGTATATCTTCTATCGTCTAAAATCCTTACAATATGTTGTGCTTTCCAATTTGCAGTTTGTTTTGCATTTGTAAATCCCCTGCTCTGAGATGGTGTTGGTATTCCTTTTTTATTTAAATAAGTTGCTATTTTTTGGTACCCCCAATCTTTTGAATATAATTCAAATATTTCTTGCACGATAGCGGCAGTTTCCTCATTTATAACTAGCTGTTTCCCATCTTTGTTATATCCATAAATTGCTTTTACCAATAAATCTCCTTCTTCTATTTTGTGTCTTAAATTTCTTCTTATATTTTTGCTATCATCTCTTGCCCTTCTTTCATTAAACCATGCATATAAACCAAACATTTCCTCATTATATTGCTCGTCTTCAAATATTATTTCAACACCTCGCTCTTCTAAATATTCTACAAATTCTAGTGCTTCTCTTTGATTTCTTCCAAGTCTTGCAGAGTTTTTAAAAACTATTACATCTATTTTCTTATTTTTTGCTCTTTCTTTTATATCATCAAATCTACTAAAGTCTGTTCCACTTTTGTCATCATCCATTATAATATCTACAATGTTGGTATATCCATGACTTCTGCAGTATTTTACAAGTAGATCCCTTTGTGTTTCTATTCTTTCATAGTTTTCGCCATAGTCATCTCTACTTTCTCTGCAATAAATTACAACTCGTTTTTCTTCATTAGGCTTTTTCAAATTTACCTCCAATTTATATGTAGCAATAATATATTTTTCATAATATTACTTTATTGTTGCTATTATATGTTAAAAGTTCTAAAATTTGAGTATTTTTTCAAAATTTTAGAACTTCTTCTTTTAATATTAAAAAATATGTTTTCACATTTATAAATTGTTTTTGTATGATAATAATGAACTACTGAAAGTACGAATGTACCGTAGGTGGTGTTTTTATTGTTCCGCACCAGAATTTAACTTTCTTATATCTTTTGCATTTTTATCCGATACAACTTTTTTCCCTGTTTCTTTTTCTAATTGCTCTTTTGCAATTCTTGCAATATTCCCACCTTTTATAACAGAATCTTCTGCTTCCTTAAATCCTTTTCTAGTTTTACTTTTAGATATTTCTGTAGAAGATGTTTCTGCTAACATATTTAAAACAAGCTCCATATTAGTCATATTATCTCGTAAGTTCTCTTTTTTTAATCCTTTAAGATTTTTGTATTCTTTTACTGAATATCCACTCCAAGCTTGTGTTAAAAGATTTGTCAATATTGCAAAATCTTTGCCTGTATCTATTCCTTTTACTTTTAATTCATCTGTAAACTCTTTCCTAATATCTATTGTTTTTAGTCTTTGATTTATCCATTCTTCTGAATAACCTTTTCTTCTGTATATATCTAATGCTCTATTTATTGCAATTTCTGGATCGTATGCTTCATCTATTCGTTCTTTTCCAACTTGTGCCAACCACAATTTAAAAGGCTCTGCTTTTTTCGATGGAATTGATTGAATTAGTCTTAAAATTTGCTCTATATTAGCCACATCAGTTAATCTTAATTTCCCATCATATGCCATCATTTTCAACTGGTTACAATTTGTAACCGTTTCATTTCCCTCCGTTAATAGTCTATTTTTTAACACTTTCCAATAAGTTCTTGCTTTTTGATAATCATTTTCTGTTAAAACAGCAACAACATCAACAACAGAAAAATACCATTTTTCTTGGTCTTCATTCCATTTAACTCTAATCTTTTTGTTCTCAAATAATTTTAATTCATTATCTTGTCCCATTTTATACCTCTCTTTCTCAAGTTATTTGGAAATTACAAACAACTCAGAATATTTTTATTGCTTCTATTTATATCATATTTTTAAATCTTTTTCAATACTTTTACGAAATTTTGTTCTCTTTTTTATTTATATTTTTGTTTTATTCTATCAGAAATAATATCGGTGAATACCTGTTTATAATCCCCAATATCACCATCATTTGATTTTGGACAAATAAATACTGCAAATGGCAATTTATCTTTTATATTTTTATCTTTATTATCCTTTTCCAGAGTATTCACCTACCTTTTCCACCCTTAAATTATATTGCTTTAATCTTTGTCCTTATTACTAAAAGCTATATGCATGCATTTACTCAAGAAATAGATAAAATATCAAGTAAAAAACATAACAATATTAAATTAATAAAGAAAACCAAATAAATTCGCATATCATAAATTTTGATATACGAATTTATATTAATTTCCTAATAATATCCTTATAAATTTATTATTTAAATTTCTGTATCCACTCATTTATCTTAAACTTGTCCGATGTATCAATCAAATATCTTAACCCCCTGGATATGAGAATTTTGAACGCATTTGGTTCATTAAATGCTCGGGAATATCTTTTCTAACAATATTTTTACTATTGATTTCTATTTTACCATGACTTTTCTTAATTTTGCAACCTAAATATTTTAAAATTTCTAACGTAATTTTGGTATCATGAATATTTGGAATATTATATAATTTAGTAATTCCTTTATTTAAAATAGTTGCAGCAATTATTGGTAAAGAAGCATTTTTAGAGCCTGATACTGTAACTTC
>CANRFX010000025.1 GCA_947629995.1 uncultured Clostridia bacterium
ATATTAAAAGAAAGAATTAGTACAGAAAATCAAGAAAAATTATTAAGCAAATTAAGAGAGGAAGGTAATAATATGATATTGGAAGTAATTAGAAAAGAAAATGAAAAGCAAAGAAGAGAGGGAAGACAAGAGGGAAGGCAAGAGGGCATACAAGAAGGCAGAAAATATAATATACCCATAAATGTAGACACAATAAAAGAAGGGTACCCAATATTGTGTGCATAGAAAAAAGGTATAAAAACCCTAAAAAATAGACATAAGAAAAAGGAGAGTATTTTCTTTTGATAGATATTGATATATAATAAAAATATCTATTGGAGGGAAAAATGAAAGAATATACAAAAAAAGAATTAAAAGAATTGAATGACAATCCATATACTTTAAAAGCAACTAAAAATAAAATATCACATACAGCAGAATTTAAAAGAGTATTTTGGACTAAATATCAAGCAGGAGAAACTCCAAGAAAGATATTAACAGATTTAGGTTATGATGTTAATATGTTTGGACAGAAACGTATAGATAGTTTAGTACAACGTATAAAAAAACAAGCATTATCAGGAAAAGGATTTACAGAGGGAAGTAATAGAACAAAGAGAGTAAAAATAGTGAGTAATGAAGATTTTACTCCAGAATCGTTTACACAAATGCAACATGAAGTTTTGTATTTGAAACAAGAAGTAGAGTTTTTAAAAAAAATTACCAAAGAGGCCAATGCAAAACGGAGGCAATAATCATGGAAAGAGAAAAAAATAAATTTGAAATAATCCATGATGTTGTAACAAAGGAAAATAATTTACTAAATATATCAAAGCTTTGTGAAATAGCAGGAGTATCAAGATCAGGATATTATCGATGGCTAAAAGCAGCAAGACATAGAGAAGAGCAAGAATTAAAAGATAGGGCGGATTTTGAGATTATATTAAAAGCATATACACATAGAGGCTATGATAAGGGAGCAAAAGGTATATATATGAATTTAATACATCAAACTCCACCGATAGTAATGAATATTAAGAAAATAAGAAGACTGATGAAGAAATATAATTTAATATGTCCAATAAGAGGTGCAAATCCATATAGAAGAATGGCAAAAGCATTAAAAACAAATAATGTAGCAGATAATTTAGTAAAAAGAGAATTTACAAAGTATGGACCAAGGAAAATACTATTAACAGATATAACATACATTCCATACAATAATGTATTTTGTTACTTATCTACTATTTTAGATGCATTTACAAAACAAATATTGGCTTATGTATTAAGTGAAACATTGGAAGTAGATTTTGTATTAGAGACAGTAAATCAATTAATTGAAAAACATGGAATAAATTTATCAACAGAAACAATAATACATAGCGACCAAGGATGCCATTATACAAGTTGTAGTTTTATACAATTACTAAAGGATAAAAAGTTACGACAATCAATGTCAAGAAGAGGAAATTGCTGGGACAATGCACCACAAGAAAGTTTTTTTGGACATATGAAAGATGAAATAGATTTAAGTAAGTGTAAAGAATTTATAGAAGTCAAAAACATAATAAATGACTGGATGGATTACTATAATAATGAAAGATATCAATGGCAATTAGCAAAATTATCACCAAATGAGTATTACGAATATATAACAACAGGGATATATCCATTAAAATAAAATATACAATATTTACCAGAAAAAATATTTATCCCTTTTTCTAAAATGTCCTTGACAAGGGGTACAATTTAAAAGAAGGAAGGCGTGAAACAATAATCCAAATGTTAAAGGTAGGAGTAAAAAAAGACATCATTTGTAAAGCAACAAATATGACAAAACAAGAAATAGATAAATTAGCAGAAAAAATTTAATAAATAAATATTAACAACAGTACTAATTTCTAAACTTTTTCAGGATTTTACATGTAAATTACTTGCAAAAAAGCTTTTGTTTTAGTATAATACGAATGTAGAAAAATAAATGAAAAGAGGAAATAAAATGGAAGAAAGAATGGACGGTAAAATCATAGAAAGAGACATCGAAAAAGAAATGAGAACAGCCTATATAGACTATGCTATGAGCGTTATAGTATCAAGAGCACTTCCAGACGTAAGAGATGGGTTAAAACCAGTACACAGAAGAATCTTATATGCAATGCACGAAGATGGAATAACATCAGACAAGCCATACAGAAAATGTGCAAACACAGTAGGTTCTGTACTTGGTAGATATCATCCACATGGAGATTCATCTGTATATGATGCAATGGTAAGACTAGCACAAGACTTCTCAATGAGATATATGTTAATTGATGGTCATGGAAATTTTGGATCTGTTGATGGAGACGGAGCAGCAGCAATGAGGTACACAGAAGCAAGAATGGCAAAAATTTCAGAATACATGTTAACAGATATCGAAAAAAACACAGTAGATTTCATGCCAAACTATGATGACAGATTACAAGAGCCAACAGTATTACCTGCAAGAATACCAGCACTTTTAATAAATGGTTCTTCTGGAATTGCAGTTGGTATGGCAACAAACATTCCGCCACACAATCTAACAGAAGTTATAAATGGAATTATCAAAATAATTGATGAAGACGAAGTAACAGATGAAGACTTAATGAGTGTAATAAAAGGTCCAGATTTCCCTACAGAAGGATTAATTTTAGGAATAGAAGGAATTAAAGAAGCATATAAAACAGGAAAAGGAAAAATAATATTAAGAGCAGAAACAGAAATAGAAGAAATGGCTGGAAACAAACAAAGAATAATAGTATCTTCTTTACCATACCAAGTAAACAAAGCAAACCTAATAAAAACAATATCAGATTTATCAAAAGAAAGAAAAATAGAAGGAATTGCAGAATGTAGAGATGAATCAGATAGAATTGACAAAGTAAGAGTTGTAATAGAACTAAAAAGAGATGCAAATGCACAAGTAGTCTTAAACCAATTATTTAAACACACACAAATGCAAACAACATTTGGAATAATAATGCTTGCATTAGTAAATGGAGAGCCAAAAATCTTAACATTAAGACAATGTATAGACTGCTATATTGACCATAGAAAAGATGTCATTTTAAGAAGAACGCAATTTGAACTAGACAAAGCATTAGCAAGAGCACACATTTTAGAAGGATTAAAAATAGCATTAGATAACATAGATGAAGTAATTAATATAATTCGTTCATCTTATGACGATCCAAAAGAAAGATTAATGGAAAGATTTGGATTATCTGATGTACAAGCACAAGCAATTCTAGATATGAGGTTAAAAACACTATCAGGATTACAACGTGAAAAAATAGAAGAAGAATACAATGAATTAATGGCTTTAATTGCACACTTAAAAGACATTTTAAATAGTGAAAGATTAGTATTTGAAATAATAAAAGAAGAACTAATTGAAATAAGAGACAAATTCGGAGACGAAAGAAAAACCAAAATTGTAGCAGCAGAAGGGGAAATAAATATAGAAGACCTAGTAAAAGAAGAACAATGTGTAGTTGCTCTAACACATTTTGGATATATCAAAAGAATGCCAATTGATACATATAAGAGCCAAAAAAGAGGAGGAAAAGGAATTACAGGAATGGCAACAAGGGAAGAAGACTTTGTAAAACAAATTTTTACAGCCTCTACTCATGACACAATATTATTCTTTACTAATAAAGGAAAACTATATAGATTAAGAGGATATGAAGTTCCAGAAGCAGGAAGAACAGCAAGAGGAACAGCAATTGTTAATTTATTAAGTTTAGACCCAGGAGAAAAAGTATCAGCAGTTATTCCACTTCAAAACTTTGCAGAAGGAAAATACCTATTAATGGCAACAAAAAATGGTTTAATTAAAAAGACACCATTAAAAGAATACGATTCAACAAGAAAAACAGGACTTCAAGGAATTACATTAAAAGAAAATGATGAACTAATTGACGTTAGATTAACAGACGGGGAAGACAATGTAATACTAGTTACAAGAAATGGTATTTGTATAACATTTGATGAAAAAGATGTAAGACCAGTAGGTAGAGTTTCTCAAGGTGTTATTGGAATTAAACTAGACGAAAATGACGAAGTAATAGGAATGGAATCTGTTATAAGCGGAGGAAAAGCAACATTACTTGCTATCACGGAAAACGGATTTGGAAAAAGAACAGAGCTAGACGAATACAGAGTACAAAACAGAGGTGGTAGAGGAGTTATTACTTACAAAATCACACCAAAAACTGGAAAATTAGTAGGTGTAAGAATTGCTGTAGAAGGTGATGATGTTATGCTAGTAACAGACACAGGAACTATTATAAGGCTAAAAGTAAATGATATTAGCATTTTAGGTAGATCTACACAAGGAGTTACTCTAATGAGAACAAATGATGGAAAAGTAGTAAGTGTAGAAACTTTAAGCAAAGAAATGAATGAAACAGAAGAAGAGTAATGAATAAAGAGCATAGCAAATAGAAGAAGTTGCATGGGAAAAATAAAAAAGCCAACTTGAAAATTTCAAGTTGGTATTTTTTATTTCTTAAATCTTAAATCATCTCCGAAAAAATAATAAATATCATAATATCCAGCAATACGAGAACCGAATTCTCTCTTCATAAGTATTAAAAATATCTTTAATATCTAAATTAGTTGAAATAATAGTTTTAGTTATTTTTCCATTTAAATTTAGAATTCTAGTATTTATAATAGTAAATAATTCACTAAGTTTCATACTATTTAAACTTTCTGTTCCCAAGTCATCAATAATCAATAAATCCACATTAAAAACAGAATTATAAATTGTATCATCTATATTTTTTTGCCTATTCATCTTGTAATCAATTACGCTTTCAAGCAAAACAGGAGCTGTTTGATAAAGAACAGTTTTTCCAGATTCCAATAATTCTTTTGCAATACAATTTGACATAAAAGTCTTACCGTAAACCTGTATTGCCAGTAAAAAGTAAATTTTTGGTATTTGGATTATCAAAATTTTCTATAAAATCAATACATCTATTTTTTATATTTTCCATATTTTTTCGTGGAGAAATATTTAAACGGTATTTTGCTAAATCAGTTTCATCAGAAAAAAATGTTAAATTAAAAGTATCGAAATTTTCTTTTTCTAAATTTGATAAATTAGAATTATGAAAAGCATAATCTAATAATTTTTGTTTTAAGCAATTACACATTTCACTTTTATAATTATTTTTCCAAACATAGCCGGGTATCTTTACAAATAGAACATTCGTATTTTGGTTTTAAATAATCATTGGGTAAATTAGCCATTTTGAAAACTTCTTCTTTTTTTTGTTTTAATTCTTCAATTTTTTTATTTAAATCTGATAAAGAAAATTTATTATTTAAAAGAATATTTTTACTAGTTTTAATAGCAAAGTCATTTAATTCTTTTTCAATTTCTTGAAGTTTTGGATATTTTTGATATAATTCTTCTTTTCTTTTTTCTGAATCTAATTCTGCTCGCAATTTCTTTTGTTCATATTCTCGAAGAAGAGAATTTAAAAACTCATTATTTGCCATTTAAGCCTCCTTATTTTCCAGATTATTTGCATACAAGAAATCTAAATTATCATAATTCCTTTGGTTATAATTTGTTTTTTTGACTTTTGATTTTAAATCTTTAATGGATTTTTCCTGTTTTTTACGATCTTCTAAAAAGTTAGATACTTCTTGAGCAGTTTTTAAATTTCGATCATGCCAATCTGTTATAAGATTATTTATGTATTCAAAAGTAGGATTTTGTTTTAGCGTAGTACGTTTTAAAGCAAGTTCAATTACACTCATATCGTAACCAAAATTTGTAACCCAATTTTCAATATAAGCTTCTTCATATTGAGTAAGACCGTTATATTTACCCATTTTTTTACTAATAGTTTTCTTAAATTTATTTAAATTTTCTTGCTTTTGATAATATTTATCTAAATCAGACCATGTCTTAATTTTATTAGTTGCCCAAGCTTCTGCAACTGCTTTTATATAGTTTTTATGCATAGCGCTTTTATTATAACAATAGTCAAATAATGCAATCATAACTTGTTCATCGAATTGATATTTTGTGAACCATAAGTCAATATCACTATACCAAGAAGGTCCCATAATTCCCTGAAAATACATATTATTAATATGCTCAATTGCTTTTGCTCTAGATTGACTTTTAGAATTCTGTTCGATTTTTTCTTTTGATATAGTTAAGTTAGGCGTATATAAATTATGCAAAGTTGCCTCTTGTAAATCAATTATAATATATCCATTTGCCCTTTTTAAAATTAAATTATTTTCTTCTAAATATTTAAGTCCATCATTTATTACTTTTAAAGGAATATTTAGCTTTTTAGACAAATCATTTAATTTAATATCTTTATCATATTTTGATAAAAAAGAAATATACAAATAGATTTTTAAATAATCTCCTGGCATATCAGGTAAATGCTCAGAAAAAAATATATCTGGAACTATAGTTTCTGAAAATAATAAAGATCTGTCTTTTTGCTCTAATTTCATTACAATCAACACCTTTTTTATAAATTAAGTTGGTAATTTAAATTATAACTTTTTTAGACAAAAAATTCAAGAATTATTTTATTTTTTGTAAAGAAATAATTTTGGCTTTAAAAGGAAGCGAATAAAATAAGAAAAAACATAAATAATATTTTCGCCATTAAATCCAGCAAAACTAAACAAAAGTAGAGGAAAACAAAAAACAACTATTACAAATATTTTAATTGTCCAACTTGAAAAAATTAAGTTAGAAATTGCAAAAATAAGAATATCCCAAATTACATTTACAAAAGCAGTAGAGTAATCAAGTACCCCAAACAATTTATTTTTAAAATTATAATTTTGAGGAAAAATAAATTTCATAAAATCTCCTTTTTCTAAAAAATATTAAGATTTAAAACCAATAAAGTTTTTCACAGATTGTGAAACTTCTGTGGAAACTCCACCTATAAAATCACGAACTAAAGAATTTGTTTTTATTAAAGCATAAATGCCTCCAACATAAACAAACTTTGAAAATAAATTACTAGAGGAGTAGTCCATAGAAAATAAAATTAATAAAACAAGAGATACAATAATTTGAATAAATAACAAAGAAAATAAATTTCTAAACCATGCTTTAAAAAACCAACTAGTTTTATTTAAAGTTAAAGATAAAAAGGCAAAAGGCGAAAGTAAAACAAAAACTTTAATTAAAATATACCTTAAAGAGTAAGAAAATACTAAGTTTAACAAAGAAACACTTAAACTTCCTTTAATTAATCCATCAATTGAAAAAATATTAAGAGAATTTGTATCAATAGCAATACTTGTATTAATTGTAGTAATTAATTCTGAAAAGCAAATATTTTTATCAAACAAACTTGTTCCTAAAGACCTAATAGCATCTGATATGTTGGAATTTAAATTAAGAATTATTTCTACAAGAAAAAAGGAAAAGTTCATGCAAATACCACATAAGATTAATTTAATAATGAAGCTTAAAGGAGTTTCTGATTGCGTATAAGTAAAATGTGCCATTAAATATCTTGCAGAATAATATAAAATAAATGCAAGTAAAAAAGAATTTGCAATTAATAATATTCCATTTGAGCTAGAAGTACCAAAAAGTGTTTCAAAATTTTTATCATACAAAATATCAGAATTAACAAAAGTAATATCATCTAAAACAGAATAAAGATTATTATCAATTGAGCTAAATAGAGTTTCAAAAATAGTATTAATTGTATCTATAATAATTTGTGTAATATTATTTGAATTTTCCAAAAAAACCTCCTTTAACTAATTAGTGATTTTATAGCAGATAAGATTAAATCAATTGCTAATATAAAAGCATAAGAAAATAAAGAGCCTTTAATTAATTTTTTACCAGTACGTATTTTTTCTTCGTCACCAAAACTAAATTTTTTCATGAATGCACCAGTACATACTGCTACTGCTGCTGCAGGAGTAGAAATTGTTAATAACCATCTTTTTATACTTTCAAAGGCAGAATTAATTTTGCTTACAATTTCAGGATCACCCCAAGCAGAAAAAACTTGAGAATTAAAAAAAATTAAAAATAATAAAAACATAAAAATAATAAATAAAATATAAAAAAATTTTTTCTTCAATAAAATCAGTCCTTTCTAGTTATTTTTTAATATCTTTAAAATAGGGTAGCATTTGCAATTTTTCTGGAGGATAAATTTTATTTCCATCAGATAAAAAAGTAAGTGCTGAAAATGTTTCTAAATTTTGTGTAAAAAAATTTGTCTCATAAACATAATCGTTTTGTAAATAAGTACTAAATGTTTCAGAAATATTAGAATCTTGAGAATTTAATGTATTTGTAAGGTAACTAAAATTAGTTTGTTTTGCACTTTCTGAAATACTTTTAGAAGTTCTTTGCTTTTCTTCTTTTCCTATTTGCTTTTGTGCTTCTTCAATTGTGAAAATATCATCAGTTCTAAACCATATTTTGTTTATTAAATTTTGAGTAATCACTTTTAATTGAGCATCTTCTTTTAAAGTAGCTTTTAATGAAGAATAACTTTGGGTGCTTACTATATTAATACATTTAGCTTCTCTACTTAAAGAGAAAAATTCTCCGTCTAATTTTGTTACATATTTATCATATTCATCACATATAAAAGCAGTTGTTTTAGATAAAGATTTTGATAAATTAGAAATAATTTCTGTTTGAAAATCTTGTTTTAAATATGCTGCAATAATTTTAGAAAGAGAATTATATTCAGAGATATTCATATTTAGCACAACCATTTTTCCTTTTTTTATAACTTCAGAAAAACCAGTAAAAGAAAGTTCTTCTTTAGGTGGACAAAATGTTTTCATTACGTCATAGTCAGACACAAAACAATTTGTAATGCGCGTGATTTCAGAAATTAAAATTCCTTTTGTTCTACTATCTAAATTTTCAAATTCTTTTTGAAAGAAATTTAAACTAGAATTTAATTCATAAATTTGAGCAGTAGATAGCTTTGAAGCCATAAATAAATTTCTTAAAATTTCAATTTTTTCTTTGTAATAATTGGGGATTGTTATTAATTTGTGGATTTCTAAAAAAGTAACATAATTGTTATTGTAGAGTCTACATAATTTTATGCATTCTGTTAAAATTTCTTCTGCTTTATCAAGCCAATATGATTCTGTATTATTTTCTGAAAAGAGTAAAAGAATATTTTTTAAGCGGTTAGCAAGTACTTGTGGCTTTAAATTTGGCTTATATAAAGGATTATAATGGATATTCGATTTTAAGCGAATTACAATTAAGTCTTTTTCTAAATTAAATTGCTTTGCATATTTTTTGACCTGATGATAGAAATTACCTTTTACATCTAAGATAAGCATTCCAATTTTATTTTTTGTATTAATAGAATTAAATTCCATTAATTGCTTTGTAAAAGGATACATTGCACTTGAAGTTTTACCAGAGCCAATAGTTCCAGTTACTAAAAAATTTTGATATAAGCCTTTTTCTGGAAGATAAATATTATTACCATTTAGATCTTTTCCAATTAACAAATTTAGTTCATTTTTTGATTTAGGTTTATAGAGTGCTAAGTCAGAAGTTTTGGAATTGTATGAATTCTTAAAAAAAGAAAATTTTATTAAAAATCTTTTATAGATAAAACGACCAACAATGATACTAGAAAAAGAAGAACAAAAAATGTATATAAATTTTAATATTTTCCAAAGGTTTGGATTTTTTGAACAAATGTCAAAAGGGTGAATTCCATAAGATATAATAACTTCTTTTGCTGTAAAAATTGGAGAGAATAAATTAAAATTAAGAAAATTAAATATAAAATAAAATAAGATAATAAAAGTAATTTCCTTGATGTAACGATAAAAAATAATAAAACCTCCTATCTTGATTTAAAAAGAATTTTTTTTGATTTTTAATTTTGAACCTTGTTTGTTGTGAAAAATAATGATATCAAAAAATGTATATAATGAATATAAAGTAATAAAAAGATAAATAATAAAAGTGATAAAAAATAAATCAATTAATTTTAAAATATTGTCACCACCCTTCGAAGTTTTTTTACATAATACAATATTTTTTAAAATTTGTCTATACTTTTTTAAAAAAATATGATAAAATTTATTATATTTATTAAAAATAAAAAAATTAAGGAGGCATTTAAAATGGAATTTAATAAAGATACTGTAATAGGAGAAATTTTAGAAAAAGCACCTGAAAAAGCAGAAATTTTATTAGAAGCAGGGATGCATTGCTTAGGTTGCCCAGCTTCACAAATGGAAACATTAGAAGAAGCATGTAATGTTCATGGAATTGATGTAGAAGAAGTAGTTAAAAAATTAAATGAAGAATAAATAAAAATTTAAATATTAACTAAAAATTCACAAAAAAGACAAAAAATTTCAATAAATGTATTGACAATTTTCTAAAAATATAGTAATATATAATGGCGTTGTGAAATACAACGCATGTATTTGGGCTATTAGCTCAGGTGGTAGAGCACTTGACTTTTAATCAAGTTGTCCCGCGTTCGAGTCGCGGATAGCTCACCAATGGCCCCGTGGTCAAGCGGTTAAGACATCGCCCTTTCACGGCGGAGACATGGGTTCGATTCCCGTCGGGGTCACCAATTTAATATTGCCACTTTAGCTCAGCTGGCCAGAGCATCGCACTTGTAATGCGAGGGTCCCCAGTTCGAATCTGGGAAGTGGCTCCATATAAGGTCAATGGTTTTGAGAATGCTCTTAATTGTTGGCTTTTATTTTTTACAACTATGGAAATAAAAAAAAAATTATTTATGAAAAATTTTTTTAAATTTTGTATATAATAATTATAAATCTATGCTAATAACATATTTAATTTGACAAAAGAAAAAAAATATGTTATTATTTAAGTGTAAAATAAATGTATTCGATTCTGGTTGTGGAATTCATTTACTCGTATGTGTATCGTAACTACACATACTTTTTTTTTTAAAACAGAGCAGGTCGTAACTCCTACTCTGCCGACTATGTATGACGCTTTAGTCTTTATTCGTTTTATCTTCTACTTTCATTGAATTGTTGTTTTTATCTCTTTCAGATAAAAGCATTTCAACTAATCGTAAAATAAGCTCTGGTTGTGTCATTACATTTACCCCCTTTCCGTCTTTAAGTAAAGACTACCCTCTGACTTGAAAGGTTAGTAACATAATACAATATTTTTAGTATCAATTCAAGCGAACATTAACATTTTTTTACAATAATAAAAATTTATTTGAAAAAGTCATTAAATTATAAAACAAACAATACCTTAAAAAATAAGGTAAGGATTACCTTCTGGATTCAATAAAAAAATTGCACATATTAATAAAGTACATAAATGAGATAATAAGAGCGCCATAAAGAATAACAAAAAATGCAGCATAACAAAGCTTAAAAGACAAACCAGTAAAATAGCAAAACCACTTAATAAAAGTTTTATGGATAGAATTCATACCTTCAGAATAACTATTATTTTTAGCCATAATAAGGTTTTCAACAGGGAAGAAATATAATTCAGAAAATTTATACAAAGTATTATTATCTGGATATTCTAAACCAAGTTCCCATTTTCTAATAATTTTTTCATCTACAAAAACACCTAAATTATTTAACTCTTGAATAACATTAATCTGAGTCCAATTTCTTTCTTTTCGTAAATCAATTAGTAATTCTTCTAGAGTTCTTTTTTCTATTTTTAAATTTTCATCTTTTTCAGCCTTTTCTTCCTTATTCAAATAATTAGCCTCCTCATACTTAAATTATAATATTTCATATATCATATTTTAAAAAATTTTTCAAATAGTTGAAACAAAGCAAAAAATTTTATATAATAATTATATCAAGTAATTGGAGGAAAGTCAAAAATGGAAAAAATAGCGATTGTAACAGGAGCATCAAGGGGTATTGGAAGAGAAATAGCAAAAAATCTTGCAAAAAAACAAATAAAAGTAATTGCAAACTATAATAATTCAGAAAAAGAAGCAAATGAATTAAAAGAAGAATTAAAAAAAGAAAACATAGAAATTGATATATTTAAAGCAGATGTAACCAAAAGAGAAGAAATAAAAAAATTAGTACAATTTGCGGAAGAAAAATATAAGAAAATAGATATTTTAATTAATAATGCTGGAATCAGTGAATATAAAATGTTTTCAGACGAAACAGACGAAGATTGGAACAGAATTATCAATACTAACTTATACTCTGCATTTGCAATGACGCAAGAAGTTTTGCCAAATATGATACATAATAAAAATGGATGCATTATAAATATTTCTTCTATTTGGGGAATAGTTGGAGCATCATTAGAAGTATTATATTCTATATCAAAAGCAGGAATAAACGGAATGACAAAAGCATTAGCAAAAGAGTTAGGACCATCAAATATAAGAGTAAATGCCATTGCTCCAGGAATTATCAAGACACAAATGAATAGCAAATTTTCAATAGACGAAATAAACAAAATAAAAGAAGAAATTCCTTTAGAAAAAATAGGAGATCCTTCTGATATTGCAAAATGTGTAAATTGGCTGATAGAAGATGAATATACAACAGGACAAATTATTTCTATTAATGGAGGTTGGTCTATAACATAAAACAAAAATTGCCAAAAGGTAAAATCCTTTTGGCAATAATTTATTTTCCTGTATCAGTTAATTTTCTTTTATAGTTTCCAGATATTATTTTTGGAAGATAAGTAATTAATTTATAAACAGCTAAACGAATTTTTTTGCTCCATAAATAAGATCTTCTAAGCTTTCTAACAGAACCTAAAGCAACAGGTTCATCTTCTAAAACAATTAATTCATTTTGGACTTTTTCTAATGGGAAAACGTAATTTTGACCATCATTATTATCCCAACAGTCATTTTCGTTTTTAAAACAGAAATTAAAAGTATCACCTTCACCTAATTCGATTTCAGTTTGAAAGCCTAAATCTGTTTTTTCCATTTTAATATCATTTATATTATCCCAATTAATTCCAAAACCATAATGAATAGAAACTTCTTCGGAACAATTTTGAAAAAGCTTTCCTACATAAGAAATTTTAATTTTACTATTCTCAACTAATTTATCAGTATTAAAGAATATATTTTTTGTTAATTCCATTTATATTATCTCCTTTTTTATCTTTTGCTGTGAACATTATAATATTAATTTCTACAATGTTCAAGTGTTTTTTTAAAAATTTTAAAAAAAATAAGAAATTTTGTCAAAAAACGAATATAAAAAAATAAAAAACATATCGGAAGTTTGACAGCAAATTAAATAAAAAAACTTTGTAAGCATTAAAAATGCTTAATTTTTTTGTCAAATTTTCAA
>CANRFX010000026.1 GCA_947629995.1 uncultured Clostridia bacterium
TTGTAATAAAATTGTAGTTGCTTCTATTTCTGGGTTTTTTACAAATCTCTTTTGTAAAATGTTGTTATTAAATAAATTGTTTATACTTAGTAAAATTAATGCTTGATGATGTGCCATATAAGTTTTTACTATACCTGATGTTTTTCCTTTTTCTACTCTTTCTGGAGTATAATCAATAGACTCATAAAATCCGTATTTGTTATACATACCTTCTTGTTCTAGTCGTTTCAAATTTTTTACTTCTTCTTTTGGTACATCTCCTATTGCAAGTATACCGCTATAGCTTGATACTACCATTTCATCTGCTAGACCTCGTTTTAGTCCAAGCCAAGGAATTCCAAATGCTTTGTATTGATAATTTGATTTTAAATCTTTTAAATTAAATGCTGCTTCTGAAATTCCCCATGGTAATCCTAAATTTTTACTATATTCCATTTGTGTTTTTATTAAAAACTTGCATGATTCGTCTAATAAACTTCCCTCATATCTTGGAATATTGATATTTGGCATTAAATATTCAAATGCTGTGCCTGACCAAGAAATAAGTCCTTTATATTTTCCAAGTGTTGTTAAAGTTCTACTTAAATGATTCCAATGTCTACTTGGCACATCTTTTTTACTAATTGCAACTATACTTGCTTGCCTTGCTTCTGATGCTAGTAAATCATAATAAGAATCTGTTAATTTGTTTTCTTCTATGTTAAACCCAATTGAAAATATTTGTTGTTCTTCTTTATATAACTTACTAAAGTCTGCATTTTTAATCATTTCATTTATTATTTTAATTGTCATTTGGATTTTTTCTTCATTTTGTACTTTGCTTTTTACTTCTTCTAAAAAAGTCTTAGTTACATATAAATATCCAACAAAATTTCCACTATCTACAGTTGATATATATCTTGGATAAAGTGGTTCTTTTGTTTTTATATTGTACCAATTATATAAATGTCCATTCCATTTTAATAAACCTTCTACCGTATTAATAATATTACATATTAAATAAACAGTTTTTTCTAAATCAATATATTTTAAATCATATGCAGATATACAAGCCAATGTTGATAAACCAATATTGGTTGATGAAGTCCTAGAAATTATTTTCTCTTTCCTATCTTCTTGATAGTTATCTGGTATTAAAAAATTGTTTTGTTCTGTTAAATAAGTTTCGAAATAACTCCATGTCTTTTTTCCAATTTCTAAAACATATTCTTGTTCTTCTTTATTTAGCTGTTCTACTTGTTCATCTTTTTTTATTTCTTTACTAATATACCAAACAATCATAGGAGCTATAATCCACAAGATTCCTAAAATTACAGTAAATATATTTTCTCTAAATAATCCTAAAGAAATACATATAATACCTGCAAGAAAATTTATAGCCATTTTATTATAGTAAAAAACTAAATTTGATTTTGCT
Source organism: uncultured Clostridia bacterium (assembly GCA_947629995.1). Lineage (GTDB taxonomy): Bacteria > Bacillota > Clostridia > TANB77 > CAG-508 > CAG-269. The sequence goes on from CANRFX010000026.1 coordinate 1,418, forward strand.
TGTTTTTCTGCTTCTTCTGAAGTCATCCATTCTAAAAAATGCTTGTGTGATATCATTTTTCTATATAGAGTCTTTAGAATTGCTACAAATAAGCTATATGCTTTATATGGAAGTACAGATAATGTAACTATTGCTCTAAAGCATGCTCCTTTTAGTCCTGAAATTTTTGGTGTAAAGGTTTTTTGTTTAGTTTCTCCTTCTTTCTTAAAAATAAATTTATTTAGAATTTCTAATAAATATGGCAATATTACAGTAATTAATAAAATAGTTACACTCAAAAATACAGATTTTTTTTCTAAAATTCCAACTATAACACAATATATCATTGCAAAAATAATACTAATTTCAAAAATACTTCTTCTTAAATTATCTAAAATTTTATATTTAGATAACACATTTAATGGACTGCTTGGTTTGAGCCACTTTGTAATTTGCCAGTCCCCTCTTGTCCAACGTGTTAATCTATTTACAAAACTATTATATTTTGTTGGATAGCCATCCATTAGAATAATATCTGTTACTAATCCACATCTTAAATAACAACCTTCTAAAAGATCATGACTTAAAACTGTATTTTCTGGTATTTGACCTTTTAATACTTTTTCATATACTTCTAAATCATAAATTCCTTTTCCAGTAAAAATTCCTTCTTCAAAATTGTCTTGATAAAGATCTGATATTGCATTTGTATAATTATCTATTCCACCTGATCCAGCAAAAATTTTAGTAAATAATGTTTTTAAACTTACATCTAAGTTAATTCCTACCCTTGGTTGCATAATTCCATAACCATCAACTACAATGTTTTTCTCCTCATCAATTACTGGTTTGTTTAGAATGTGTGCCATGCTACCTACTAGTTCAAATGCAGAATTTAAAATTAAGTCTGTATCAGAATCTAAAGTTATTATATATTTTATTTTTTCTATTTTATTATTTTCTAATGTATTTGCTTTAAATGGGTTCTTTATACTTCCTAATAGATATTGATTAAATTGAGTTAACATTCCTCTTTTTCGTTCCCATCCTAAGTAACATTCTTCTTTATCATTCCAGATACGTTTTCTAAATATAAAACTAAATAATGGCATTTTATTTTCATCTTGTTTATATTTTTGATTTAATTTTTTAGCTGATTGTTCTCCTTTTTCAATTATTTCTATATCTATATTCTCTTCTTTTTTACTACTTTCTGAGCAATCTCCCAATAATGTAAAATATAAATTCTCTGATTTGTTTGCTAAGTAAAATACTTCTAATTTTCTCATCAATTCTTCTACTTTGCTTGTACTATCTAAAATGGTTGGTATAACTACCATTGTTTTATTATTCTCATCTATTCCATTAAAAAAATCCAATTTAGGTATTGGCTTTGGTTTAACTATTTTACTTAGGATATATTGTGTGATTTGTAATGCTATTTCTGTTGAAGGTATAAAAAATAAGATAAAACTCAAAAAATTAAATTTTATTAAACTACTTAATCCTAAAGATATAAATACACTAAAAATTGTAGTTCCTAAAATATATACTTTTGTTTTATCTTTTGCAGTCATCTGTCTACTTTGTTTATATTGAAGAATATTGTATAATTCATTTATTCCTTTATCAATTAGATAGTATCCAACATGTGATGCTTTAGTTCCTATTTTTTGTTTTTGTGATAGTTCTAATACTTTTTTTGCTATATAGATTTCTGAAATTTTTGTTTTTTTAGAAATTTCTTTTATCCTAGTTCTATAATATTCTTTTGTTTTATCATCCATTTTACTATATACTTTACTTGGATCTTGTTTTAATAATTCTTCTACTCCATTAATTTTTTCAAAAATTTCTAAGAAATTAATTCTTTGGATCTTTTTTATACTAGTTATGGCATTCCCAATTGATACTTTTTTCATAGCAATATCAAAATGTTCTTTTTTTATTACATCTGCCACTGTTGTTCCTGTTATTTCAACTGCTTCCTCTAAGGCTTTTAAATAACTATTTCCTTTTTTTCCATATCTTTTTAAGATATATGACATATATTCAATAAAAGGATATTTCATATCTTTTTTAGTGTATTTTTTTGTAAATTGTCTTTCTGCTTTTACTTTATTTTCAATTAGCCTTTCTGCTATATTTTCTGCTTTATATTTTTGAATTTGTGAACTATATATTTTTTCACTAATTTCTCTTATATTTTCAATCATCGCAATTTGTAAAAATATCCCTATATTCCATATTTCTTCCATACTTAATGTCTTTTTAGTTTGGTAACTTGCTAAATACCCTTCTAAATCTTTTTTTTCTATTTTATTATCTGTATATGCTACTATTTCATAAGCTATTACATAAATTCTAGCAAATCCTTTATATGCTCCATTTGCTATTCCTACAAAATTTGTATATTTTTTTAATGTTAATTCTTTCTCAATTTGTTTTACTGTTTCTTCTATGATATAAAAATTGTCTAAAAGCCACTCCCCTGCTGGATGTATATGAATTCCTAATTTTACGTGTTCATTTAATAAATTATATACTTGTTCTATTATTTTAAAATTTTCTAACATATGTGGTACTGGATATGTTTCTTTTTGTGATTTTAAGCTAATATTGTGATTTGATGCTATTTTTTGTAAGTGATTTTCAAGTTGAGTTTTGTCTAATAAAGTGCCATCTATTTTTAGTATTTTTTTTGTTTTCAAAAAAATTCCACTCCTTGCTTTTCAATATGTTTTAAACATATTGTTTGCAAAGAGTGGTAATTTTATACATTTAAAAAAATTTTTGAGAGGCACATCTAGTGCCTCTCAAGGTAGGTATACCCCTCGTAGATGAACCAGTCAGCTGCCAATATCACACCGAACATCAACAGGTACAAAAATTTTCTTAAAATCCACGGGCCTATTATGATGCCATTAGCACCATATGCAGGAATAAATGTCCCTGAAAAAAACATGTAAACACAGAAACTCATTGCTAAAATCATTGTGGCCACTCCCAGCACAATGTACCAGAAGGCCCGTACTCCTTTGCTAACCTTTTTCTTCATAATGCTTTCCTCCCTTATTACTTGACTATACTCCTAGTCAATCTTTTATTGTTGCTATACTTATATTATACCACTTTATGTTATAAATTGCAAAAATTTTTTTCATAGAAATAATCTATTATGCCATTGTATATTCCCCATGCTAATTTATCTTGATATTGACTGTCTTGTAACATCTTTTCTTCTTCTGGATTAGATAAAAATCCACATTCTACAATAGAAATTGGTATTTCTACATGTTTCATTAAATAAACATTGTCTAATTTCATTGCTACTCTTTTGTTTTCTTTTTGTACTGCATCATTTAAATTAGTCTGAATTTGTTTTGCCAAATTTATACTTGCTTCATCATTTTTTTTGTAAAAACATTGCCATCCCCAATATTGTTTTTGCGGAATTTTGTTTAAATGAATACTAACAAAGATGTCACTACTTGTTTCATTTCCTATTTTTACTCTGTTTTTTATATCTGAAACTTTTTTCTGCCTTATGGTTTTGCTATCTACATCATAAATAGCATTGTCATCAGAACGTGTTAATATTACTGTACATCCATTTGTTTCTAATAAATTTTGCAATTTTAATGCAATCTGTAAATTAATTTGTGCTTCTGTTGTTCCGATTACTACTTTCTGCTCCGTTCATCTGGAGTACCATGTCCTGCATCTACAATGATTGTTTTACCAGACACTGGTGTTGCTGTAGTTTCTTTTAAATAATTTTTTTCTTTGGTGTGCAAATTTAGTTTTTCTTCTTTTCCTACTTGAAATGTAAATGATAGTATGCTAATAATTAAACATAAAATTATTATTTGTATTCTCTTTTTTCGAATTATTATCATATAAAAAAACTCCTAATTAACAAATATTTATTAATATTTATTATTCAAGAGTTTTACTTTTTATGAATATAACATTTTAAATGTTTATTTAATTCTTTCAAATAAAGGAAGAATATTATCTAATATAATTTCTTCTTGTATTTCTATTGGTTCCCATTTAGTAATATCTATATTTAAATATTGGCTTAAAGTTTTAGAAGAATCTGGCATAACTGGTTCAAGTAGATTAGCTAAATTTGCAATAATATAAGTACAATTATATATAACTTTGTTGAATTTTTCTGTGTTTTCTTTATAAAGAACCCATGGTTTTTCATCATCATAATATTTATTTCCAAATTCAATTAAATTAAGTATTTCTTGTATTGCATTTCTAAATTCTAATTTTTCTATATAATCACTAACTATATTATATGTTTTCTCAACTTTAGTTTTTATGTCTTTTTCTAGTGTATCTATTTTTATTTTTTCTAATCCCTTAAATTTAAGTGTTCTATTAACAAAATTACCGTATTTATTAACTAAATCTGCATTATGAACATTTTTAAAATCTTCTAATGAAAAGTTGCTATCCTTCTTTTCTGGACCATTACTAATAAAATAATATCTTATAGAATCTATATTATATTCACTTACTAATTCTAATATTGTAATTCCGTTCCCTTTACTTTTTGAAATTTTTTCATCATTAATATTTAAATATTCACAAGATACCATTTTATCTGGTAATTTCATACTATCTTCCATTGCTAATAATAATCCTGGAAGTATTATACTATGAAAAATAATATTATCTTTTCCATGAACCATATACATTAATGTTTGTTCGTTTTTCCAATAATTTTCCCAATTTAAATTATTTTCTTCACAATATCTCATTGTAGCTGTCATGTATCCCAAAACCGCATCTATCCAAACATACATTTTTTTATTTTCATAGCCTTTTATTGGTACATCTACTCCCCAATCTAAATCTCTCGTAACTGCTCTATCTATTAGGCCTTGCTTTAAATATTTTAAAGTCTCGTTTTGAGAATTTTTTCTCCAATTTTCATGATTTTGCTTATAATATTCTTCAATTTTATTTTGTAGTTTAGTTAGCTTTAAATAAAGATTTTTATTTTTTTTCTCTATTACTGATGTACCACATTCTTGACATTTTGCTTTTTTTAAATCTTCGGCACTTGGATTATATCCACAATCACACTCTTCTCCTTTTGTTTCTTTTCCACAATTAGGACATTGCAATATTAGTTCTCGATCAGCTAAAAATTTATTGCATTTTGGGCAAAATGGTTGTAAATCTTCTTTTTCAACTATATATCCATTGTCATAAATTCTTTTAAAAATATCTTTTACTTTCTCTTTATGATATTCTTCTTCTGTTTTAGTATACAAATTATAAGAAAAATTCATTTTATTAAATGCATTTTTAAATTCTTCATGATATTGTTTGCATATTTCTTTCGGACTTTTATTTTCTTTTTTTGCTCTTATTGTAATTGGAGTTCCATGACAGTCTGTTCCTGAAACATATATAACATTATCCCCTAATTTCCTATGATATCTAGCTAAAAAATCTCCTGGTAATAATGCAACTAAATGTCCTAAGTGTAAAGAGCTATTAGCATAAGGCCATGCACCACCTATTATTATGTTTCTACCCATAATTATTTTCATTCCCTTCTTTTAATTTTTCTATTAATTTTTTATTAACTTTTTATGGTTTATTCTGTTATAATAATTTTTTCTTCTTTTAAACTTTTAGGAACATCAATTACTCTTTGGTTAGAAGAACCTTTCCATTTTAATTTTGGATCATGTAATTCGTCTTTATACTGGCCGTCTACTAAAACATCTACATAGTTTAGTACTTCTTTATCTTTTAAATCTTTATCAAATGAAAATCCTGTCCACATCCATAAATTTTTATTTGGAAATTTTTCTTTAAATTCTTTTGCAAGTTTTGTTGTTCCTTCTATATTATTAGGATGCAATGGCTCTCCACCTAAAATTGATAATCCCTTAATTGTATCATTATCGCATAAATTTAATACTTCTTTTATGGTGTCGTCTGTAAATTCTTTTCCTCCACTAAAGTCATGCGTTTCTTGATTAAAACAATTTTTACAATTAAATGTGCATCCTTGCATAAATATAGATACTCTAATTCCTGGTCCATCTGCTATATCCATTTTTCTAATTTTGTTATATCTCATTTTGTTTTCACTCCTTGTTTTACGCGTCTTTATTGTCTATATGTAATACTCTTTCTTTTATTTCTTGAGTTCTTCCTTTGTTCCAGAAGTTACTTCCTATATATCCACATGTTCTTCTTGCTACATTTAAAGTAGAATGATCTCTGTTTCCACAATTTGGGCAATACCATTCTAAGTCATCATCAATTAAAATTTCTCCGTCATATCCACATTTTTGGCAATAGTCTGATTTTGTGTTTAATTCAGCATACATGATATTGTCATATATAAATTTGATTACTTCTATTACTGCATCTATATTATTTTGTAAATTAGGTGTTTCTACATATGATATTGCTCCACCTGGACTTAGTTTTTGGAATTCACTTTCTAGCTTTAATTTAGAAAAGGCATCAATTTCTTCAAATACTGGTACATGGTAAGAGTTTGTTATATAGTCTCTATCTGTTATGCCTTCTATTACTCCAAATCTTTCTTTTAGGCATTTTGCAAATTTATAAGTTGTAGATTCAATTGGTGTTCCATATACACTGTAATCCATGTTTTCTTTTTCTTTCCATTCTTTACATTTGTCATTTAATTTTTGCATTACTTTTAATCCAAATTCTTTTCCTTCGCCGTTATCTGTATGGCTATGTCCTGTCATATATTTTACACATTCATAAAGTCCTGCATATCCTAGTGAAATTGTTGAATATCCATTGTGTAATAATTCGTGAATGCTTTCTCCTTTTTTTAGTCTTGCTAAAGCTCCATATTGCCATAATATTGGTGCTACATCACTTACTGCTTTACTTAGTCTTTCGTGTCTTGCTTGTAATGCTTTATGGCATAGCTCTAATCTTTTTTCAAATATATCCCAAAAACTTTCCATATCTTTTCCAGAAGATAGAGCAACATCTACTAAGTTAATGGTTACTACTCCTTGGTTAAATCTTCCATAATATTTTGGTTTGTTTGTTTTAGGGTCAACATATGGTGTTAAGAAAGAACGACAGCCCATACATGGATAACAATTCCCATTTCCGTTTTTATCAATTTTATATTCTAACATTTTCTTTTCTGAAATGTAATCTGGTACTAATCTTTTTGCTGTACATTTTGCTGCAAGTTCTGTTAAATACCAGTATTTACTATTTTCATGAATGTTGTCTTCTTCTAATACATAAAGTAATTTTGGAAATGCTGGTGTAATGCATACTCCTTTTTCGTTTTTGAACCCAAAAATTCTTTGATTTAAGAATTCTTCAATAATCATTGCTAATTCTTCTTTATATTCTTCAGTTTCTCCTAAGTACATACAAACTGATAGAAAAGGTGCTTGTCCATTTGTGTTAGTCATAGAATTTACTTGGTAATTAAATGTTTGTACCCCGTCTGAAACTTCTTTTTTAGTATCTTGTTTTGCAAAATCTACACATTTTTTCTCGTCTAATCCTCTTTCTTTGTATTTATCATAATACTTTTGGTAACTATCTCTTACAAATGGAGCTAAGTGGCTTAATGTTACAGTTGCACCACCATAACTTGAAGATGTAACTGCTAAAATGATTTGTGTTGCAATTGTGGCAGCAGTAATAAATTTGTGTGGTTTTTCAATCATAACACCATTTATAACAGTTCCATTTTGTAACATGTCTTCTAAGTTGATTAATTCACAGTTGTGCAATGCATTTTGTGCAAAATAGTCTGCATCATGGAAATGTATTATTCCACTATCATGTGCATCTACAATGTCTTTTGATAATAAAAATCTTCTTGTAATATCAGTACTTGTAATTCCTGCTAAGTAATCTCTTTGAGTTGTTACTACTTTTGCATTTTTGTTGGAATTTTCGTTATTCCAATATTCGTTTTCTCCTTCTATTAATTCTTTAATAGATTGATCTGTTGTATTTGCTTTTCTAACTAATTCTCTTGTATAACGATAGGTAATATATTTTTTTGCTAGTTGGTATTTATCAAATTCCATTAATTTTTGTTCTATAATATCTTGAATATCTTCTACTAAAATTCTTGCTTTGTTAAGATCTTCAATATATCTTATTATTTCTTCTATTTTTTCTTTAGAAATTCTTTCTTTTTGTGATACTTCGTTATTTGCTTTTTTAATTGCTATTCTTATTTTTTCTGGATTATAATCTGTAATTGTTCCATCTCTTTTTATTATTTTCATTGCTATTTTCCCCCTCGTTTTCTATTTTGATTATTTGTATTTTATCATAAGAAAAATGATTGACTGTTGCATTTGCAACATTTTATTGATACTATAAAAAATTCCTTGGTATCACAAGGAATTTTTGTATTATTACATTTTTGTTACAAATTTATAACAAATTTTATTTTCTTCTGTCAACAGCATAACTACTTCCCATTACTGACTTTGCTGCATGTTTTACTTGTGCTCCGACTTCTCCAATTTCCAAAATGTTACTAAATCTATCTACATCTGCAACAACTACTCCTATTGATAAAGAAGTTAATGGAAATTTTTCTATTATTCCTTTTCTGTTTGCTACTTCAATATATCCATTTTCAAGGTCTTTGTCTGTAAAATATCTTCCTACATTTGCATCAAAATTTGCTAATATATTTTGGCAAATTTTTTCACAACTGTTTCCCGGTATTAATGCTACAAAGTCATCTCCTCCAATGTGTCCGAATAAAGGTATTTTCCATTCCACTATTGTGTATGCATTTTATAATTGTTTGTGCTGTAAATTCTATAATTTCGTCTCCTTTTAAAAATCCATAAACGTCATTATATGCTTTGAAATTGTCTAAATCTAAGTAAAGTACACAAAAGGCTTCTTTTCTTAAAATTCTTTTTTTTAGTTCTGCATGTATCTGTACATTTCCAGGTAAACCTGTTAATGCACTCATTCTTCTGTTAGTTGAAAGCAATCTGCTTAGGTTTTTTACAGTGTGGTATAAATATTGTTCATCAACTGGTTTTTTTATAAAATATTCAATTGATTCTTGCAAAATTCTTAGTCTGTGTTCTCTTTCTCCTTTAGAAGATACTACAATAACTGGTGTGATTGTATTGTCTTCGTCTTTTCTTATTTTCCTACATAAATCAACTACATCACGGTCAATTGCATCTTCATTAATAACTATTAATGATGGTATACTTTTTAAAGCAACATCTATATCTTGTGTTTTTACACTTGTAAATTTATATTCTGGGTCATCTTTAAATAATTCTCTAAAAATAACTATTGATGCATCATCATCATCAATAATATATATATCTTGTACCATTTTTTCTTCCTCCGTCTATTTTTCTTCATTATATACAAAAAGACTTGATTATTTCAAGTCTTTTTCTTTGTTTTTTATTCTTTTTTTTCTTAATTCAATTTTTTGATTTAATATTTCTGTAATTTCTTTTGTATTAATTGCTGGAAAGGCCTTTTTTAAACGATATACATTTTTATATAAATGCAAAATTGTTTTGTTTCTTTTCTTTTTTAATGTATCTATCATCTTTTGTATATTCTCTGTTGTATGTTTTTGCTCTTTTTCTTTTCTTAGTTGCCTCATTTCTTTTAGTTTTTCCTTTATTTCTTGATTTATACTTTCTATTTTTTCTAATGTTATTTTCATATTTTTTACGTTAATAATAGATGTAATCATATCTACCAAGAATATCATAAATAATATTGCTACTATATAGTTTAATAGACTTGTATTTATTTGTGATACTACAGATTGTATAAAAGGATGTATGTATTTTATAAATAGTACTCCTAAAACTCCCCAATAAATGGAATTGGTTAAACAAATGCGACCTTGAAAATTAAATTTGTGATTTGAATAATCCCAATATTTTGTATTAAATATTTTTTCTAATAAAACTCCAACAATATATTCCCATAATGTTAAGACAATTATAGATATAAAAAATAATAGTATAGGAAATTTTTCAAAGTTTTTTAAAAATACAATCATTATGATAGAACCTATACCATATATAGGGCAAAACGGGCCTCGTAAAAAGCCCGTATTTATTAATTTCTTTTCACAAATTGATCTAAAAATTGATTCCATTATCCATCCTAAGAATGAATATAAAACAAAATATGTTAATAAATTAAATAAATTAATTTCCATTTTTTCCCCTTATATTGTGATTGATACTCTTGATGTTTCTGTTATATCATCTTCATTGTAAACAGTTAATTCTAATTTGTTTACTCCCTCGTGGACTGGAAAACGATATTCAAATTCTTTTCTTTCTTCTACTGGTAGTATTCTTTCTAAATCAATTAAATATTGATTTTCTTCATCTACAATGAATTCTACTTTTTTAATTCCTTTTTCATCTGATGCTTTCATAAGGAAGTTTCCTTCTTCATCTGTTGTTATTTCTATTTTTGGTTTTAATACTCCATTTACTTCTTTTTCATATGTCTCTGTTTTGTTGTTTTCATCTACCACAATTACTGTTAAATTGTGTAGTCCTAATGGTATTTCTATTGTTTGTTCTGTTCCGCATATCGTTTATGTCTATTCTTGTTTCTTCTTCTTCATCCCATCTATATGTCATATATGTTAGAGTGTTTTGTCCGTTTGCTGTTATTTTTAGTTGATTTCCGCTTGGTTCAACATTAATATTAATTGCCTTATCAATTGTGTATACTTTTCTATATTCTATTTCTTGCCCTTTTTCGTCTGATGCATAAACTGTTAATGCGTTTGTTCCTTCAGGTATTTCTATTGTTGTTTCTACTTCTTTCTTTCCATTTGTTGGTATTTCTATTGCTGTTCCGTCGTTCCACATATATGTTGCTTTAGATAGTTGCTATCATGTGTTATTTTTAATAATATTTTTGTTTCTTCAATGGTTTCAACATAAATAACTGGTTTTGGTTTTGCTTGTCCAGAAGTCATTTCCATATACATAGAATAAGATCCTGTCCCAATCATAAATATTCCAAATATTAAAATAGCAATTGCAAAGAATTTTAAAATGCTATTTATTTCTATTGGTCCATTGTTTCTTTGATAATTTTTTCTTACTTTATGTTTTTTTATTTTTGGGTTGTTATCAACACTTAATATTTGATTCAATATTTACACCTCTTTTGTTTTTTAATACTTCTTGATTATAACATATTAGGTTTGTATTGTAAATAATTTTGACTTAAAAATTGAATGATTAAAACCGCCATGTGTATTTTTGGCGGTTTTGTTTTTTGTTGTTATGAAATTAGTTTTGTGCGTATGGTAAAATTGCAATGTGTCTTGCTCTTTTTACTGCTGTAGTGATATCTCTTTGATGTTTAGCGCATGCACCAGTTGTTCTTCTTGGTAATATTTTCCCTTTGTCGTTGATGAATTTTTTTAGTTGTTCTGGATTTTTATAGTCTAATACAAAGTTTTTGTCACTACATAGTGCACATACTTTTTTTCTTTGTTTTCTGAATCTTGGATTGTAATCTTCATCATAATTTTTGTTGTTGTTTCTTTTATTTTGTTTTTTGTCTGCCATTTATCTTTCCCCCTATTCTATAAACTAAAATGGTAAGTCATCATTAGAAGATACTTCAAAGTCTGATCCCATATTTCCAGGTGCAGTATTTCCAAATGTGTTTTCAAAGTCATTTGAATTTGCTTCTCCATCTCTTTTACTGTCTGCAAAATATGCTTCTTCTGCAACTACTTCTGTTACATAGTGTTTTGTT